>JBAYFK010000121.1:0-5155 GCA_041667225.1 Candidatus Omnitrophota bacterium | reverse complement strand
GCGGCGGGCATAGTATCAAGAGCTGTGAGTATCTCCTCCATGCGGCCGTCACCTATATACTTCTGTATAAGTACGATATCCCTGTTATCGAGTATACCGTCTGCATTAAGGTCGCTCGCAAGAGCCTGTTCGAGCGGCAGCGTCCTCATAGAGTCTGAGATCGCCTTCATCTCTACCCTCATCTGGTCGACCGTCATTGCTGCGATCGTATATTCGGCGCTTACACGAGCCATCTGGTTGGTCACTACCATGCCGCTTCGCAGCATCGCGAGGTCTTTGATGTCTATGAATTTATCATTGTTCACGTCCGATCTCTCTATATAGGAGATGGTGGTAAGCATGTCGCTCAATATCGAGAGGTCTTTATTGGTCACTTTGCCGTCGCCGTCTATATCGCGCCATATCTCACGCTGGCTGATCTTGGTATCGCCGTCCTGGTCAAGTTTTGCCTCATTGGCGTCTATATCGCGGCTGCCGCCTGTTCCGGCTCCGCTCGGATCGAGTATGTTCATATCGTCTATATCGAGCCTGCCATCATGATTGACGTCGCTCATATTTATGACGGCCTGGGATTTGATGATCTCGGTTACGAGCCTGCCGTCATCTTCGGTCACTTTTCCGTCATTATTGATATCGTAAGCTGACGGCACCGGATCTGTCACGATGAAATCTTCTATGGAAACGGTCGTGTTGACCTGCGACATGTTCTCCATCTCGAACCGGATCACATGCTCCTGTCCGTCTCCGACAGCATTGACCAGTACATGCGGGGTCGAGAACATCGTATCGCTCGCGCCCGTAGTCACAACGCCCGAATATACGCCGTCCACATAAAGCCTGAATTTGAGGAGCGTGGGTTTAGAGCTCTTCACTGTAAGGGCAAAATCGTAAATACCGGTCTGATCGAACGCCGCCTCGTATTCGAAATAACCGGACATCTCTTCGGTCGTGAGCATATAGCGCTGGTCGCTGGAGCTCCTGGGCTGAGACTTGAAACCGCGCAGGTTGATCACGTCGCCGGCAGGTATCGATGATCCGCCTATGGTAGAGCGGTCAAAATCGCTCCATCCGTCAAAATCAGCGGTCGTGATATCGCCATCCTTGTTGAAATCTGCCTTCGACATTGCGGATTCCGGCAGATAGTACTGCGGCAGATTTATGATACGCCTTACTCCGTCCGGCATGAGCCCTCCGCCGTCTATGATCCTTGTAAGCGCGTAATCGTCATCCGTATTCACCGATCCGTCGCCTGTGATATCGACCACAGAAGCATATGCCGCTTCGAATTCCTTCGTATCTTCATAATTGACAATACCGTCTTCGTTCAGGTCATACAGCGCTATCTTCCCTGTCCCGTATTGCGTCTCTATCGCGTCCGTGACCGTCTTTATATCTCCGAATACCGCGAGGTCGTCCGTATTGACGTATCCGTCGTTATTGAGGTCCTGGGCGTTCATCACGACCTCTTCAAAGGCTTTGCGCTCGTCTTCTCCTATTATCCTGTCGGAATTCTTATCTACGCCTTCACGGATAGTGCGGCGGGCGTTCTCGTAAGCGACCACTTCCTTTATAAAGGTAATGTCATAATCGTTCGTCTTGCCGTCGCCGTTCAGGTCAAGATTGATACCGGTATTGGCCGACGCAAGCGTCTGATAAGCGGTCACATCGCCGTTATCTATGCGGTCATTGGCGTTGAAATCGTAAGTATAGACGGCATCCTGGTCAAATTCTATCGTAGCCCATATAAGGTTCAGGTCCATCTCATCTATGACCCCGTCAAGGCTCAGGTCGAACGGCGTCTTCTTGAAATACAGGACATCGTTGATATCGACTTTACCGTCCGGGACCGTGGAATTGCTCGGGCCGGCGCGGTCAGCCAATATCTCCATGAGAACGCGCTTGGCAAGATTAGATGCGGACTCCGACGTCATATAGACGTTCGGGTCGATGACGCCGGTTTCCGATATCTTTAAGGTATTCTCGGTCATGGTAAGCGTCGTGCCGGATACGGATACCAGATACGTGGTGCCGTCTATCACGGTCTGTGTATCGGAAGCGTTTACCTGTTTGACCGGCCGCTTCGTCTCAAGTATAAGTTCCAGACCGTCCCTTGTTATGCTATATGTATCGGATCCCAGAGTTACGGTCGTATAGTCTTTGCCTATCACATGATCTACCAAAGCGGTATCTTTGAGCGTCCATTCGCCGCCATTTGCAGTAGTATATTCGGCGCTGTACGATTCGCTGCCTATATCGATACCGGTGAGGCCCGTCTGTATGGCAACCGACTCTTTTTCGCTCATGACCCACTGGCCGCCTGCGGCAGAGGTATAATCGGAAACATAGAACTTGCCGCCAAGCTTTACGGTCTTCTGGGTCTCGCCGGCAGTGGCCGACGGCCCTTCGTAGATGGCGAACTGGTAATCGCCTATTACAAGCGTATTCTCTCCGGTCTCCGGATTAATGGTACTGGTAAAGACCTTCGCAGGATCGCTCTGGCGCGTGAATTCATAGATCTTGTAAGTCTTATCCTCTATCACGGTAGTCTTTTGTACTATGTCGTAGTCTTCTCCGTATAGCGCCGCCACGACTGTATAGGTGCCTGTAGGATGAGTAATGCTTAATGAAGTGGCTCCATAGTTGGCGCCTAGATCATAGACCTTAAAGCCTACGCCGCGGTCGTTTATGAGGAACTTGAATCCGTCTATCCAGACCTTGTTCTCTTTGCCGCGAAGTACGCTCGTAAATACCTTGCTATCGGAAACGCGCTTGAACTCGAACTTATAATACATCTGCCCTTCAATATCCTGCGGAGCTGTTGCTTTTACCTCGTACGCCACGCCATGGATACTGATAGGCAGATCGGCCCCCTGGTAAACCGGTTTGGAGGTATCCGAGCCGAACGATGTATTCCTTTCGAGGATGAGCATCTTCCCGCCATTCTGGACAGAAGCGTTAAACGTAACCGGGCTCTGGCCGAACCGGACATTCTGATCGGTGCTTGAAACCGTATAGGTGGCGGATGGGCTCGTCAAGGTCCAGACCGTCCCGTCGCCGTTCCTGGTGACCTCATAGTTGACGCCGTCTACCATAATGTCGTTGATGATCTCATCTGCGTCCTCTTCCGCGACCACTTGATAACGGTCCGTACCGCCGAGGTTCATGGCGCGGTATAACTTTACATATTCGTTATAATCGTCCTGCGCATTCTGGTATACGACCTTAAGTTCATCGCGATGGTACCTGTCCTGCCAATACATCTTATCGAGCGCATAGTTGACCCTCGTCAGGTTGGAACGCAAATCAGCTATCTTTTCATCATTAGCCTCCATAGCCTGAAGCTTGCGGTCTACGTCTGCCTGGTCCAGTATGCCGTCGCCGTTCATATCGAGAGAATCGAATGCCGCGTAATATTCGATCAGCTTATTCACATCTGCATTGGTGACCTTTGAATTCTTCTGGTAGTTTACCTCTATATAATCCTTACCCACACCGATGACATCGCCTGCAACGGCTTCGCTTCGCGTCAGGCGGGTGAAGAGCAGCTCGCCGTCAGACGTTTCGCTTATAAGGTATATCTCCGTGCCTACCTTTACGCGGCCGGCTGCGTTCGCGGAATATAATTCAGAAGCTGAGGCAAGGGCATAGGTGCCGTCGGCCTGTTTTGTGATGGAGTACTTGACCATCGTTGTGCCGTCGTTGGTAAGGGTCGCGAACTTCTTGCCGAACGAAGAACGCGCTTCGGTGTTCTCCGGCTCCTGCTCGGAGAGAATGAGCGTATTGGTCGCGGCGTCTCTTGAAATATCATAAAGTACGCCGTCTACACTGATGGTCCTTCTATCATCGGAGCTCCTGTATTCGTTATAACCGTCGTAGAATCTATATTTCCCGAGGAGTATGTCGTATTCAACCCTAAGGATCTTGCCTTTAAGCATGACAGCGGCTTCTTTGGGCACGCTCTTGAATTGTCTGGTTATCGATAGTCTGGCGCCGGCCTCGAGAGCAACCTTATAAGACACCTTACCTATCCTGAGGAGCCCGTCGTCATCAGCATAGTAGGTAACATTCATGCCCAGGTCGTTCTTGCCTATGAAGCTGTATGTGGTGTACGTGGCTGTGATTATCCTGTTGATATTATAACGCATGCCGCCTATTGTGGCTGATCCTACAATACCTGCCCCTGCAGCGAGCGCCGTCGAGTAATATTTGCTCCTCTCGGCAAAGCGCGCTACCTCGGCTCCCGTAGCGAGTTCTTCAGCGCTTACATCATATATGCCGCTGTCGGTAATAAGAACATGCTTTCCGGTGCCGAACTCATAAGATGTGCTCAATACCGTAGATGGATCCGGCATGGTCGTGTAGCCGCCGCCCGGCAGCTTGGTAACTATAAGGAGAATCAGATCATATGTATCGAGGCCGCGGCGCTCTATCTTGTATGTGTTGCCGTTTATCTCGACCTGTCCGTCAACCTCACCCTGAGAGGCATACACTTTAACGAGCGATATCACGCCGGTGTTGCCGTCCCTCACTATATCGTAAGCAACATTGTCCTCGAGCCTCACGGACCGAAGCGAATTCGAGCTTTCGAAGGCCTCACCGGACAGCATTTTCGTAAAGACATAGACTCCTTTTGAGGCGTCATATGACACGAGGTATTCGGTCTCATCAACCTTTATGATATCTTTGGGCTGGACGTCGGTCGAATCCCAGTGTATCTGTTCAAGGCAGAGCTTATCGGAATCAGCTATCTTTATGACATCGTACGTTACGCCGTTTATCGCTACATAATTATGTACGCTGAACCCGGCAAACGTCTTGGTACCGTCGAGCGCTTCAGGGCCTTCACCGGTTACGATGGCCACCTTACCGCTATGGGTCTTAAAGGTGAAGGTACCGTCATTCAGTATGTAGTCGCCGGACTCTGCCCTGGATATCTCATATATCCTGCCGTCCAGTTCTATATAATTCTTGTCTTCAGCTGTAAGAGCGGGCCTGGAAGCTTCTGCGAAAGCGATAATACCGTTCGCTCCGACGGTCACTTTATATGATATATCGCCTATTTCGACCGTATCTCCGTTCGCGATCTGGTCTTTATAGGTATAGCCGTCCAGGAGCAGGCGGTATTTATTCCCTGCCACACCGATGATGCCGTATT
>JBAYFK010000120.1:0-5220 GCA_041667225.1 Candidatus Omnitrophota bacterium | reverse complement strand
TATGATGCGATATTGCGTTTTTTTAACGCCCACCCGATCAAGACTGCCATCAGGAGGGTCAAGACTGCCCCTACAAAACCCGATACCGAGGTCCCGGGATCTATCGCCGGCCATGACGGTTCCCGGCCTTCTGCATTTTCAGCCTCAGGTTCAGCTTTTTTAAATCCATAATCCGGCAGGAACGCTGTTTTTTCCTGGACACTCGCCAAAGAAGTATGCACTGTATTTTCAGATCCCAATTCTTCCTTACCGGATGTCTTGAACATAGCCCATTCCAACCCGTCAGGATTGCTTGAAGCGAACCAGCTTAAGCCCCCGCCGACAATAGCGGCGGCGATCAACAATCCAATGATAACTTTTTTCGTGTTAATATTACCGACTGCCTTGCCCTGCCAGGCGGCGGTCAATATCTCGGGACGCGCTTTCCATACAAATGTTACCACTGCGGCCGTTACCAGGCCTTCGACTATGCCTATGGCCAGATGGATAGGCTGCATGAGCAGCACAAAAGTCTTGAAAGGAAGTTCCGATATACCCGAAAAGACAGTCTCAAGGACTACGCCGAAAGCGCCTAATTGCAGCGAAACCGCCGCAGCTATGATCGAAGCCGCCAGGATCTTGCCTTGAGACGGCTCATCGCCTGTCATCTTTTTGTAGATAAGAGGGTAAGCGATGAAGCACGGGAAAAAACCAAGATTAAATATATTGCAGCCAAGGGCCAGCAGGCCTCCGTCAGCGAAAAATAGAGCCTGGACCGTAAGCACTGAAGCCATTACAAGAAATGCCGCCCAAGGCCCAAGAAGGATCGCAAGTATCATGCCCCCTCCCAAGTGTCCGCTCGATCCGGTAGCGGGAATGGTAAAATTTATCATCTGCGCGGCAAAAATAAACGCTCCGAGAACTCCCATGAGCGGGACTTTTCTTTCATCTCCATCTTTCTTAACTTTTTTCGCGCTGTAACCTATAAGAGCTGCCGTAGCAGCCCACATGGTCCCCCCTACCGCGGGAGAAATTAAAGCATCGGCCATATGCATAGTATTGCCCTTTCATTTTTAAGCTAAAAATCCAGCTGTCCTCGTACCCCATACACAAATATAGTATTGTTGTCTCCTAAATAAGCGTGATTTACGCCGCGCGGATTCCATATCCACTGGAGGTCGGGCGTAACGGCAAGCCATTTGAAGAGCTGGCATTTATAATATAATTCAACGTGCCCTTCGGCAGCGCCGCCTGTATTGGCAACACCGGAATCTTTATAAAGCTTGCTCGGGAAGACCTGGCCGACACCGAAAGCGGCGATATCATCCTCTCTCTTCCAATATTTTCCGGTCATCTGCACGCCGCCTGACCACGAAGCTTCGCATTGCGCGGCGTTTGCGCTTGCGCTGGCTAATGCAAGATACGGTTTTTGCCATCCGAAACGCGCAAAAGCGCCGAAAACATCCGTTATCATCTGGTCGCAGCTGAAACCATAACCCATATTATAATTTTTAGTATCATCTGCCGGCGATTCTCCAAAGGTCACTATCTTTGAATGGTCGAGATCGTTAAGCCACCAGTAAAAACGGTAATTGCCATCCCATTGCTCCTGGTCAAGATCCAAGAGTTTAGATGGTTTGAAGTTGAGCTGTGTCGATATGAATGGCCTTGAAAAGACATCTTCCCAATCATTGTTTGCGTCAAAGTAAGTCGTTTCGAGCGAAAGATAAGGAAGTATCTTGGGGGCGATAATGAGCCTGCTGCCCAAGGTATTGTCGTCGGGCCATTCTATCGCCGGATTCTGCTTGAATATCCTGCCCAGGAACTGGGTCGTTTCATCATGAGCATATTCATTCTGGTCTATATAATTTGCCGGGTCCATCTTTCCGGCAGTAATGGCGATCTGCTTATCGAATAGATAATGCTCATACCATAATTCGGTTATTGGGATATTGGCATTGGTGTCATTCTGGTCGCGGTTGACATTGCTGAATAAGAAAAGGTCCTCTTCCGCGCCCTGGCCCTGGCCGGGTTCAAGATGCATAAGCGCGTAGCCCCATTCTTCGAACTTCTTCTGTATAAATATATCGGCCGACCATGCGGCGTCCACTCTCGACGCCTCTTTGTCTCCGGCATTATTGGCATTAGGCGTGCCCTGCAGCACACATGTAGCTCCCGCAGTTATCTCTATCCCGCAGGGCGGAACGCTCACGCCCTCACCGGGCTTATACTGTATAAGGGACTCCCTGATCTCCTTGACCGTGGTGCCGTGCGTCTGTATTGCGCACCCTTGGACCTCGAGCTTCTTTTCAAGTTCTGCAACCCTTGCCTTCAAAGCATCCATTTCGGAAAGCTTGGCTTTCAATAACTGAATCTCCTGTCTAAGCTCCTCTTCGCTTGAAAAAGCCGAACCCTGCATACAAAGTACAAATACTATAATTGCCGTAAGGATCTTAAATTTACTTCGTGCCACTTTCGTCCCCCTTTCGTGTTACTCAATTAATAATCGTGCTACGATTATTTAAAAAAAATAATCTCTTTATTTAAGGCTTTTACCCGTACTCGACATACTTAGCGTACCGTGCTTCACCCCTTTTACCGACTTTAACATATCCGCGAGCTTGGTGATGTTAGACGCAGAGCCCCTTACCGCTATCAGTTCCAGACAATTACTATGGTCCAGATGGATATGCTGCGTAGAGATGATAGTGCCCTGGAAATCGTGCTGTATATCGGTGAGCTTGCTGATCAGTTCGCGCCTATGGTGGTCATAGACCAGCGTAACGGCCCCAACCACTTCCGAGCCCGCCTTCCACTCCTCCTTCACGAGCTCCTGGCGGATCAGGTCGCGAAAGGCTTCTGAACGGTTGGAATAGTTCTTCTTCTCTATAAGGCGGTCAAACTCTTCCAATAGTTTTTTTTCGAGCGAAACTCCGAATCTGGATAGATTTGTCATATTTTTTGGTATCACGTTTTTTAGAATTGTAGCACAATGCGGAAACTTGTCAATAAAAAATTTAATTTATGGCTTCAGCACGACTTTCAGCGAATCGCGCGCATCCGTAACTATCTTAAAACCTTTCTGAATCTCGGACAGTGGAAGCTCGTGCGTGATCATACCTTTAACGTTCACTTTCCCATCTTTGATCAGGTCAAGGGCTTCCTTCAGATCAACGGGAGCTGCGCCGTAGGACGAAGTTAACGTGACTTCGTTCCGCCATAAGTCCTCAATGGGGATCTCGATCGTCTTGCCCGGGATAGCAAAGAATTGGATGACCCCTTTCCTGTCGACGGAATTGAACGCCTGCTCGACCGCTTTCAGGGCGCCCGTACATATTATTATCCTGTCGGCTTTATCCGTTATAGGATCGCGCGCGTTAATTACTTTATCGGCTCCGAACTCTCTGGCTTTCAGAAGCCTGTAAGGATTGATATCGGTAGCTATCACATTCGCCCCTGCCAATTTTGCCATAACGATGTTCAGGAGGCCTGAAACGCCGCTTCCCATCACGAGGACCGTATGGGCCTTCTTCACCCCTATCATCCGCTGTCCCCTGACTGCGCACGCTAAGGGTTCTATCATCGTGCCATCTTCGTAAGATACGCCCTCGGGCAATAGGTACGTCCCGGTATCAACATTCTCTTTAGGAACGCTTATGAACTCGCTATATCCTCCGGGGGTATAATTACCTTTATGGAGCATATCGCAGGCGGTATGGTTACCGTCGAGGCAGTATTTGCACTTATTGCAGGGAACGTGATGGCTGACGAATACTCTCTGGCCCGGTTTATATTTTGTCGATCTCGATTCAACTATATCGCCGGCTATCTCATGGCCCAATACGCGCGGGGCCTTCTTTATCCTGTACCACTCCATGACGTCCGTACCGCATATGCCGGAAGCTTTGACCTTGACGAGGATGCCGCCCTCTTCTACCGGAGGTACGGGATATTCCTCTATCCTGATATCGTTATTATTGTAATAGACCGCTGTCTTCATTATTTTTTATATATCTTATATGCTGCGTTCACAGAAGCCCCTTCATGGACGATGGCGCCGACCGCCTTCATCATCCCTACAGGCGCATCCGACTGGAATACGTTCCTGCCCATATCGACGCCGATCGCTCCCGCATCCATCGCGTCTTTTGCCATCTGGAGGGCGGCGCGCTCTTCTATCTTCTTACCGCCGGCTATAACGACCGGGACGCTGCCGCAGGCTTCGACTATTTTATCAAAATCGGTTTCACAATAGTATGTCTTTACCATGTTGGCGCCCATCTCCACACAGATCCTGCACGCAAGCCCAAGATATTTCGCGTCGCGCACCATATCCTTACCCACCGCCGTCACGGCAAGGACCGGGATGCCGTACTTCTGCCCCTCATTTACTATCCGCGATAGATTCTCTATGGTCTCTTTTTCGTACTCTCCTCCTATATACACCGAACATGTGATGGCGGAGGCATTTATCCTGATGGCGTCCTCTATAGATGTCGTAATGATCTCGTTCGACAGCTCCTTTAATATGCTCTGGCCGCCGGACACCCTCAAGACGATCGGCTTGTCTATCTCAGGGGCTACCCACGTCCTTAAACCACCCCTTGTTATCATCAATGCGTTCGCATACGGAAGCAGTGGCTTGACTGTAGCTCCGAGGTCCCTTAAGCCTGTGGTAGGACCCTGAAAATAACCGTGGTCCACCGCCAACATTACGCAATGTCCTGTCTTTTGGTCTATTATCCTTGATAATCTGTTCTTCATTCCCCAGTCCATTGTGATCCCCCCGTTTTATTTACCACCCATAATAAATTTATGTATACCCCAAAATACGCCCGAATACAGCCCGCACCAGATTATCGCGGTTCCAAGAGCGCACATGACCGAATAGATATAGACCCTCTTCCTGTCGAGCCCGAGCATGAGCATCAGGATGGAAGCTACGATCGGGCCAAGGAATACGGTCGTATTGACTACAGCGAGCGCTTTCCCGCCGTTCATCGCTCCTTTTGCGACAGTAGACAGATGGCCTTCCTTCTCCTTTATCCAATCCCTGAACTTTCCTATGTTGCGCGCGCCCGATGAATAGTAGATGACCAACCACGACAGGGCAAGAGTGACGAGCGTCACTATCGCCGTGCCTATCGTAAAACCGAATATCTTTACTACCAGGATAAGCCATCCTTCGGCAAAAATGTATATGAGAACGGTAAGCGCTATACCGCCTATCCAGCTGAGACT
>JBAYFK010000119.1:0-5290 GCA_041667225.1 Candidatus Omnitrophota bacterium | reverse complement strand
TGGGGATCCGCGGCAGATCCGTTCTACCTGCGGAATATTGCGCGAACGGCGGAACTATTGCGCATGAGAGGATAACGCTGCGCGGCATACCCGAAAAAAACATCCCGGACGGCCTGGAGATAGACCTTATACAGACGCCGTGGAGAGCTATATACAGGCGGAAGATGCGCGCAGACGTTTCATATTCCGTAACCCAGCCGCATGGCCCTGCCGCGAATGAGAAGGTATGCGTTTTTTGCCACCTTCCTAAAGAAGAGGTACTTTTCAATGTCGTTATAAATAATTCCGAGTACATGGTCGCTGTTAATATCAGGCCGTTCGGGGATAAGCACCTCATGCTGATATCTAAAGAACCTGTATCACAGGACCTGTCGATGAGAATGGAAGATGTGCTGCTCTTCGTGAACGCTATGGGCCCTGAATACGAAGCCATGTTCAACTCACCCGGAGCCGCTGCGAGCAAGCTCCATTTCCACGCGCAGGTCTTTAAGACCAGGTCTCCGCTGAGAGACAATATGACGAATGGGCTGGTTACGAGGTCGGGCACAGTAGAGGATAACGGCGTCAGGAAGTCGATGCTTTTAGGATGGTTCGGAGATGTTAAGGAGCTTGTGAGCAATGATCCGGTAAGGCTCGCCGCTGAAGCGCAAAAAGATATAGACGATCTGAAGGACAAAGGCATTACTTATAGCTCTGTGATGTTCGTGAAGAGAAACGGTAATCTTAGCGTATTGACCGTACCGAGAGAGAGCGAAGCCCCGCTTGAAACGCTCGAGTTTGACGCAGAGGGTGTTACGAAGTTCGGGGCAAATGATATCGCGGGCAACGTTGTAGCTAATAGCTCAGCGGTACGGGACGCAATTGTTAAGGATCCCCAAGCGCTGGCAAATGCCTTATATGCTGCCACTAAACGGGGCGTCCTGTCCGTTCCGATAGCCCCCGAATATGTATCATATGAAACGGCTTTGGAAAAAATAAACGCTTTAAAGGATGCGCTGAGAACTCATATAGAATTTATCGGGAATATACCTACGCAGCTGACTCCCATAGGCCGTTCGGAAGAGGTGTTGCCCGGTGAAGCTCCGCTATTGACAGAAGCGCTTGGCGATGAGGACGCTGATGTACGTTATTTTGCCGCGCGCTGTCTTCTATTATGCGCGCATTTACCGTCGGAAAGAGCCCGCGCGTCGGCCTTATCCGTATGGCTTCAGCACGTTGTAGACCTGGCAGACAGCCTTCTTGCTACGGAAGATTATGAGGGGGCCGTCATCAATTATGATGTCTTCCTGAATTCGGCCTGGGTTAACTCGGTGCTGCGCTCGGATGACATGGATCCGCTTTTGATAAGAGCGTTAAGCGTAACATTGGACGTGATCAGCGCCCGCAGAGATATAGCGGGCAATATCGCGCTTTCGCAGATCAGAAAGGCCAAACCTAGTGCGCTTGGGGTTGATATACTCCTCGGCATACCTAAGAGCGTTGAGTCGCCCGGTCTGGCGAAGATGATCAGGGGTATGGCGGACTCCGAATTCCCGAAGATGCGTATCGGGATATACCAGATGTCCACTGATAGCCCGGATGAACTTTTAGACGCAGCTTCATCCAAGAGCGCCGGACAGGGCCTGGTACTGGACCTGCCGCAGGGAGTATTATTGGCGGCGGCCAGAAGCTATTTAGGGGCCGTTGAAAGAGAAAAGTTCAATAAGGATAGGCCGGAGATAGTCATATTGAACGAAAGCAATGTCAGTGAGTTGTCAAGACACGATCTTGCGGCAAAATTGATGGTGATCCACGAGGCCTTGCCAACCGTATCTGCCACAAGCATAGAAGAGCTTAAGAACATGCTCGTTGAGCGCTCCAGGAATATCAGCAGGAGTTTTGCGCATACGAACAGCCCTCAACTGAATCTTTTTAACCTTAGAAAGTCGCGCGCAGTTTCGGTAACGACACAGGGTGTTCTCGACGCACAGATGGTCTATGCGCTGAGGGACAAGATAAAGGCCAGGTGGGCTGCGATGGGGGTAACGAGCAGGGAAGAGGACCCGGTCAAAGAGGTGGTAGCCATAACTTCCGACGGAATGAGCGACGAAGAGGCGAGAAAATATGTAGAACTGCAGGGCCTTGAGGATTATGTAGAGATCAGAATGGCGAGGACAGACGAAGAAAAAGCGCTATTGTCGAGAGAATTGTTCAGCCTGAAGCAGGAACTCAAGAATGTGGGGATCAGGTCCGCCAAGAGCGAAGATCTTGACCACCTGTCGACCCTTGACGTTACGGTGCTGGAGCTGGGCGACACGAATGGAGCGTTCATAGATACTAATAGCTATGAGACATTGTTCGAACTCTTTGCCAGGCCTAACGAATGGAAGCTGATACCCGGCATTTCTAAGGATGAGCTGAGAAAGATATTCATATATATACCGAGATCGGTCCCGTTCAATTATGAAAGAGAGATAAGGCAGCAGCAGGAAGCGTTGAAGATCCTTCTGCAGGCCGCATAACATGAAAAAATCGGTTAAATTATAAAAAAGTTAACTTTTGTATATTGACACTATATATAAAATAAGGTATACTGTAAATACTTTAAGGAATAAGCTTATTAAAAAGTTAGATATTCCCAAGAGAGTATAAAACCTTCGGAGGAACAATATGATATTTTGGAGACAGTCAGCGCTTGGCAAGTATTTCAACAAAGTAATTTCAACGTTGATAATACAAACTTTTATTTTCTCCAGTATTGCCTTTGCCGTCCCCGGTGAAAAAAGCCCAGTCAAGATAAATCCCCAATATAATATAGCAGAAAACCCTGAAAAAGTAGTCATTCCGAGGGATTTTGGGCTCGTCAAATCTAATTTTGTCGGCAACAGCGGAAAACTCGTAATACACATCCAGGACGCTCATTGTAACTACGAAGCTCAATCCAACATAGTGAGGATCCTCGAGAACCTTGTAAAAAACTATAAAGTGAGTTTTGTAGCTGTTGAAGGCGCTGACGGCATCATCGATACATCATGGTTCAAGGCGTTCCCGGATGATGAGGTCAGGAAAGAAGTAGCCGACTATTTCATGAAGAAGGGGGAGATAACAGGCCCCGAGTTCCTCTCAATAACCACAGACTATCCCATCAAACTTTTCGGAGCAGAGACCCGCGACTATTACATACAGAACTTGAATGCGTTCACCTCAAGCTATCCGCTTAAAGAGGAGACGGAAAAGTATTATAAGAATGTGAAGACCGCCTTGAACAGGCTCAAAGGTTATATTTACAGCGATGAGCTGAAGGCGATGGATAGCAAGGTTGAGGAGTACGAGACGAAGAAGATCCAGTTCAATGACTATGTCAGGTTCCTCCAGGGCCTTTCCGAGACGCACAAGATAAATCTCAGGGAATATGACAATTTCTTCAAGCTCGTATCGACGCTTGTTTATGAGAAGAAGATCAATTTTAACGTCGTCGATAAAGAGAGAAGCGTTTTGATAGACGAATTGAGCAAAACTCTTGCCAAAGACGCTCTTGCGGAACTTGTTGAGAAGTCTTTATTCTTTAAGGCCGCGAAGATATCGTCAGCCGAATATTATAATTACCTTAAAGATCTCTCCGCGAAGAACGGCATAGAGATGGCAAAGAGGTTCCCGAATCTCTCCAATTACATCATATACACCACGGTATATTCGAAGATAGAGAACGAAAAACTTTTTAAAGACATAAAAGATCTTGAAGCCGCTATAAAAGATAAATTATTCATGAACGAAGACCAGAGGACATTGAGCAAGCTTTCGCACAATGTAGATATCCTGCTGGGCCTGGTCAACATAAAGCTTTTGAACGGCGATTTCGATTATTATAAGGCGAATAAAGAGGAATTCTCATACGAGGCCTTCTCCGGGTTTCTGCAGAAAAAAACTACGCAGTATGGCCTCTCGTATGATGTCTCAGCGCCGAGCGAAGCCGTCATAAGCAGCATACCGAAACTGGAAGATTTCTACGCGATAGCCATAAAGCGCGACAGGGCCCTTGTAGACAATACTCTGAAAGCGATGAATAAAGAGAAGGTGCAGGTCGCGGTCCTCGTCACCGGCGGTTTCCATTCAGAAGGTATTTCAAAGCTTCTTGAGAAAGACGGCGTGTCGTATATGGTAGTATGCCCGTCCATAACCAAAGAAGTCCCGACCAGATATATACAGATACTCACGAACCAGAGAACATCCTTCGAAGACATCCTTATGGGGACTGCCGAAGCAAGGCCGGCTCAGGCGGGTATGGTCGCTCCTTACCTTATATCAGCAGCCAGGCAGCTGTCGGATAGAGATCTCCACCAGATGTCCGAGATGGTCGGCGCGGTAAAGACGGGCGACGAAACGAGAAGCGTAGAGGATAGAGTAAGAGATTTCGAGCCAAATTGGGCGACGAGAGAAGTCGCCGTATGGATAGACGGATCCGATAAATTTGCAGGTACCGAGGGAGTTCCTTCGAGCAGAGAGATATTGGAGCAGGCTTACCTTATTAATATAAATCAGGCGATGGCCGCGGGCAAATTTGATAGAGCGGACAAGGATATCATAAACACGCTGGTGAAAGCCGCGTTCGATAAGATATATAGCACCAGAGCTGCGGGTACTCCGGGCACCAATGCTATCGGGCCGTATTCGGGGTTGGATGGCAACCAGGCAAGGGCTCTTGACAGCATAATACGCCAAAGCTATAGGGATGGTACATACAAAGAAGAACGTGTCAGGTTAAATGATGGACGTGAATTTACATTCGTTGTCCATTTCGGTCTGATGGAGAGAGTCGAAAGGCATAATGCGGAAGTGACTGCTGCCGGAAGAGGCGTTTTTATACCACGAAATCTGCATGTGCATCCTGGTCGGGGCGGTGACATCATGAAACATGCGTTATTACAGGGCCATATCGATTCATTTGAATACTATAATTTGTCTCAGGCAGAGATACATGCCGTAGCGGAGCACGAGATCGCGCATATCGACATATTCAATGATAATGGGGGGCTGAGACTTAGAAGAGATGCTTACGTAGAGCAGCATGAAAGTACGAACGAAGAAGATTTTGTAGATTCATTACCCAACTGTGATACTAGGAACACGGGTATAAGGTATAAATTGGGAAGCCTTGAGAGCATCAGACAGCGCGGTTTGGCGGCTGCCGTAGGCAATCCCGAAGCCATGGAGGCATTCCTAATGGCGGATGTCCGGTATGGCGATACTGTCAGGAATGAGATAATAAGGCTCAGGTATGCGAACAGGGCTGATGAACTAGAAAAATTTGTTA
>JBAYFK010000118.1:0-5297 GCA_041667225.1 Candidatus Omnitrophota bacterium | reverse complement strand
ATCTTGTCAGGTATATTGACGCGGCGTAAAACGACTTCAAGATAATCGAGCGTCTTCACCATCTGGGGGAACTTATTCCAGGATGTAATGGAGACGGCGTTCACTTCTTCATTAGTGAATCCATGTCCGATGAGCGGCGAACCGGAGCCTGCCGGAGCCGTGAGGCCTATCCTTTGAATGCTGAAGACATCGCTTCTGACGAATACATCTTCGTACTTGGCGGAGCCCGGTTCCTGGACGAGCGTTTCTGGGATCTGGCCTCTATCGCTGTAGGTTATGGAAAACCTGACCGGATTATTCTCGAATTTGAAAGTGGCCTTCAGCTCGTTGCCTTCCCACTCGCATTTTTCGAATTCGAGGCCGCCAAAGTCGAGCAGTTTTTTTAATTTTTCCTTATCCGCGCCCGGCTGCTCATACGCCTTCTGCAGAGCCTCTCTTTCTTTGGCAAGGATATCCTTAAGAAGAAGATTCACGTATCTGATATAATCCGGATCGAGGCTCCTGGCCTTCTCCTTATATAAAAGGCGCGTGCCTAAAAGTATAACGAACTGGAGATTCTCCGTAACGGCGTACCCTTCGGACGCTATGGGCCTCCATATCGACGGTGTAGCCAATTTCTGCGCGGATTGTATGTTTTGAGGTTGGGCTGATACCGGATTAATACCGAGTGATGTAGAGATGAGCGCTATCGAAATTATAATAGATAAGAACTTCACGGCGGGATTTCTATAAAACTTATCATGTAACATTAACTGTACCTTTCCTTTATACCGCTCACCCGTATAAAAAAGCCCCCAGATATTTTTGGGGGCTGTTTTATCGGATCTGTAAAAAAGATATCGAGTTACAGCGCCACCAGTGCCTGCCTAACCGCCTTATAAGCTTCCGCCGCGGTCGACGTATCTATCTTCTCGAGCCTCGGCAGGATCCTGATGATCTTCTCAGCCAACATGTTCATGACCTGGTCGATGGACACTGCCTGTCCCATGATCCTCGAAAGGGTCATGCTTATCGAATCAGCGTCAAAATCATATGCTATCTGGAAGGACAGGTTGAAGAGGCGTATGACCTGCAGGTAATGTTCATCCAGGCTCTTCCCCTTCAAGTCTATGCTTAAGATGACGCTCCTATCCTTTATTATGTTCACTATCTTCTCTTTCGTTATATTATCAACATCGGCTGAAAGCTGCGTGACGATCTTCCTCACCTTGCCTTCGCCTCCGATCCTTTCTATCGCGTCTTTGATATTAGCTTCAAGTTCCGCGCCCTTTCCTCTCACCACTACTACGGTGCCGGGTTTGGCGTTCTTGTTGATAGTGGCGGGCCATTTGGTCACAGCCGCGTTCGCCGGGCCTTTATACAGGTTGTCGTCCGTCGCTATTATCACGACGCCGTCATCCACATCGGCCCTGCGCATCGAAGCCTCAAGAGTGACCTCGGCTTCTTTCTTCTCTTCCTCTACCAATGCCTTCACATCTTCAACGCTCAATTTATCGCTGCCTGTGCCGCTATCGACGCGCGCCCTTATCGACGCAAGTACATCGGTCGTCCTGTTATCCGCAGGAGCCGGCTCAGTCCTCGTTCTAGCTGCCGCATCTTCGAGAGGTTCTTCTTTAGGCTGTTCCTTCGTAGGATAGAGCATCACTATCTCGACTGCGCCTTCGGCCTTTAATTCATACGGAGCCTGGTTAGAAGCCGGAACGAATACGGAAGAGCCCGGAGTAAGCACCGTCGTCCTGCCGTTCATCGTTATAGTAGCGCTCCCTTTCATTACTTCAAGCTCGTGATATGTGCCGGCCACAGGATTGACAGTTATGGATGCCTCTTTCGCTTTACCCTCTCCCGTTAGTGTGATGCGGTTAAGGGTGAAGAGAGGTTTCGGCCATACCGGGTATACTCCCTCTATAAGAGCTTCGGCCTTAGCGCGGACAGGATTTGCGAACGAACCGGTGATGTCGCGCGTACGGTTAGTGATGACAAAGTCCTCGGCTTTTGTAGCGGAGAAGTTCAGTGCCCTTTCAGCCATCAAACGTATAGCCGCTTCTTCATCGGCAGGCGCATTTTCGCCGGCCGCAAGAAGAGCGCTCAATCCTTTTGTGAGATCTTTTCTCATGCTGGGCGTCCCGTCTCTCCAGACGATCGGGGTCGGGAAATCGAACGGGCTGTAAGTCGTGTTGGATGTCTGCTGAGGCTCGAAATAGAGCAGCCTGTCTTTACCCTGCGCATCCTTACCTATAGAGAATATATACCATGCCTCGTTCTTGGCTTCAGGATGAGTTGACGGCGGATGCGTCTGGTGAGAGCCTACTATCGAGTGTATATATCCGACGGGCGATATTATTACCTGCCCCGGCTCAAGGTTCACCTCGTTCATCATACTGACTATCTTCGCCCTGTTATCCCTCATCTCATTGAATATGGAAGTGTCAAAATCTGCCATGAATTCGGGAAGGGCCGGTAATGCCGTGCCGGTCCATTTGGATGCGACCTGGCCGCTCACCCATGCCTCATAGCTCCTGCTGTATTGAGTGAACTGGTCTTCGGTCATGTCCAAGGCCGCAAGCCTCTTCTGCAGCTCGGTCACGTACCTGCGCTCCTGTATTACCCATTCCACGAAGGCCTTTTCATTTCCTATTATCTTTTCATTAAAACCGGCGTGTACCATCTGGGGCTGCGTCTCATCCCTGCCAAGGATCTTTGAGAATATCGGCTTTGCCGTCATGTCAGAACCCAGCATCGCTTTGGGATTGGCTGCAATGGCCTCGGCAAGCGTGATCTTGGGATCGCCCTGAGCTACCGTAAGCCCATCTGCTTGAGTAGAATTGAACCATATCTCAGCTATACGCCCACCCTCGCCCATCCCGAGCAATTCGCCTATACCGTAACCGCCCCACGCGTAATTTTTAGTTACGGTATCGCTGGACGGCGTCGAAATTATAGCCTCGCCGGAACTTGCCAGCTTATAAACGTCCATATAAGACGCGTCTATATTCGGAACAGTTTTTATTGGTGACTGCGCCATCAATAATCCTTTCAATGTTATAGAAGTCGTTACCGCCTTGACTATTCTATCTTTACCGGCCTTGCCGTCCAAGGCCTGATATAATTCTACGGCTGAAGCAGCGCGCATCTCTCTGGCTGGTATACCTATGCTCCACGATATTTCGGGCGCGCCTGCATCGTTCTTTACGAGAACCGTCTCTCCCTTTGACGAAACCGCATAATAAGGAACGGTCTTGCTGGCCTCAGCTATGTTCTTTTCAGCCTCTGCCATCCTGCTGAAATCGAACCACGGATTCAAGCCCTGGAGATCTTTCTGTTCTACTTTTACAGAAAAATCGTTAAAGCGTAATCCGCCGAGATTCTCGACAGAATCGACCGCTCCCGGTATAGCCGCCACCCATGTTCCGGGCTTGAGCTCCTGGGCGATCACCCTGATGAGTTTACCATTCGTATCGTATATTTTATTATACTGTATACCGTGCCCTTCCGTAACATATTTTATGTCAAGCGTCGCGCCCTGGAAATGGCCGGGGCCGGTGCTCGTAAGCTGTATAGAACCCGGAACGTTATTGTTTATGAAAGCTGTCTCATGTATAGTGCTGATCTCCCCGCTCCTGGTCAGCGCATCAAGTTTCTGCGGCACAGCGACAAAACCGTGCATCATGAGATACATCGGTATAGACTCTCTCGCCTTTGCCAAGAGCTCGCCGTCATATACCGCATCCGCAGCAATATTATTGCCGAGCTTGGTAATACCTTCCTGGCCTCTCCAATATATGCCTGGCCTTCCTTCGGCTTCGGCAACCGTTGTCTGAGCTGCGCGCGATAAGTCTATATAGCTCGGGCCTCTGTCTTTGTCCGGATTCTTCAGCATCTTTGCAGTATCGACAGTGATCCTTATATTCTCTAGATCGCTAGGACCGTTCTCGAACCAAGCCAACATATTGAGGGTCTGGCCCGCCATCATCTGAAGCGCTCTTACCGTCTCCGTACGCACCGCTTCTTCGAGCGACCTCTTGATCATCTCAGCATAGAACTTCTCGATCCGCGCGCGATATGCCTTCCTCTGCGCCTCACCAAGCTTCTGATACGCAACGATGATGTTATTACTGACCATCGCAAGCGCCGCCTCAGCCTGATCCGCGTTGTATCTTGTAAAGAAAGTATTCACGGCCCCTTCCAGATTACCTGTATTTAACATATTGAATACGGCTGCAGGTGTTTCGATAGCTGCAGCACGAGCCCTTCCCGCATCGTTCCTTCCCGCATTAGCGGCGTAGATACCGGGCGTTGCCCTGGCAGCGGTCGCACCGGACGTCCT
This sequence comes from Candidatus Omnitrophota bacterium, assembly GCA_041667225.1. GTDB lineage: Bacteria > Omnitrophota > Gorgyraeia > 2-01-FULL-45-10 > 2-01-FULL-45-10 > JBAYFK01. The sequence continues at coordinate 973 of JBAYFK010000118.1, read as the reverse complement.
GATGATGCCGGCCAGGATCTCTACCCTCTTCTGCCCCATCTCGACCGAACGCTGTACTGCACCGGCCTCGGCAAAGAACCGGAATTTCGCTTCGTTGCCGGATGGCCTTAAATGTATTATCTCACCGTTATCAAAATATATACGAACACCGTCAATATACTCGATACGATCGATTGTACCAAGGTTCTGTATAGGTGTAAAGTACTGCGTCAATTTGTTCCTTATGCTCAGAGCGCGGGCGGCAAGCTTTTTATCCGCTTCGATAGCGGCCTCATCCCGTTTTTCGCGGGCGGCAAGCTTCATCTCGTCGAGCGTAACATATTCCACTCTTCCGTTCGGCCCGAACTTAACGGCCCCTATCTTAGCGTTACCGGTAGATATGGACTTTATGAGCGCCTTGCCGAAATCTGCAGTATAGGCTTCGCATCCCGGATCAGCGTTGGTGATGCCTCCCTGGAACGTATAGCTTTCAGCGTCGTCCTTGAACGTGTTCCTCGCAAGTCTTTCTACGGATCCGGCCTTCTTCGCCATGAGCAGCGCAGAAATTAGCGGAAGAACAGCGTCCCTTGTAGGCAGGCGTTTAAGAACTCCGCCCTGATCGCGTCCGAACTGCTTACTGAGGAGCGATTTAATATCTATATCGGTACCTATGAGCATGCCTCCGTTACCTTCAAAACCTATCGCGACCATTCCCGGATTCGCGTCAAGCGCCTCTATCATCGCAAGGTTTATGTGCGGAGAACCTACCTGGACACGCGCGACACTTACGGACGGCGGTAAAGCCTTCAAAGGCGCATTATCCGCCGTGGCGGTAAGAGCGACAAAATCCGGCTCCAGGAAGAGCGATGCTAGAACGCCAAGTTTGTTTCCTGTTATATACTCAACTTGTATCTCGCCATCCACAAGGGACACTATGAAAAGGAGCGGCCTGTCTGAATCACCGTCAGCCGTAATTACCGCGTACGGGACACGT
>JBAYFK010000117.1:0-5367 GCA_041667225.1 Candidatus Omnitrophota bacterium | reverse complement strand
TCTGGCACAGCTGGGCAGCTATGTAGCGACCGGAGGTGCTTATACAACAGGCCAGTGGAATACCGTCAGGGCCACCATGGATGCTTCGAATATTATCAGAGTGTCGGTCGTACGCAATACGGCTTTGGGCGTTTATACGACGGTCGGTACGTACACTACGATCACTACCGACGCAAGCTGCATCTGGACAACAGGCAAGGTTGCCATAGGATCATATACCACTAATAATACCCTCTCATTCGCGAATGTAGGTGCTGGTACAGGTACTCCTCCAGCACAGCTTACCCGTCAGCCTCATACAATATTGAACGCTTTGCCGCAGGGTTCTCTTGTGCCTGTAAAGGGCGACTGGCGGTTTGTAGATGACGGAACAGGTGATATTAAGTATATTCAGATGACGCCATCCATCGACTCTATGGCTTCGCTCAAGGGCCTTACGGTATCAAGCGGCACTGTAAAGACCGACTTCAGGCTTACCAAAGATTCCAGTAACGCCCTTCTCTATTTCGGCCTTGACCAGAATATGACGGGATATGCGGCAAGAGTGGTAAGAAATGCCACTTATTACACAGTGTCATTCTTGAATATTTCGTATGGCAAGATCGGGTCTCAGGTCGGCACTCCTGTCAACCTGTATGATCTTGATCGTGATCAGTACCATACGCTGAATGTAGGTATTAATGGTACCATCATGACGGCATGGCTTGATAACCGCCAGACTCCGGCCACCATGAGCGCAATATATACCACAGGAAGCGCCATTTCCGGAACTCTCGGAATAGGTTCGACCTTGGCTTCGGTCATGCCCGCCTTGTTCGATAATTTCGGCGCGTCGAACACAGTAACGGTATCGGACAGCAATGCGCAGATACCCGAAGCGAATTTCGCGCCCCAGTCCGGCACGACATGGGCGATAACCGACGGCGAATACGCGAATACTTCCCGCTATCCCGGGACAGGCGCCAACACTCTTGCGCAGGAATACCAATACTCGGTCCTCCAGGGATATGATAATTTCAAAGACGGAACGATCGAGACGGACATTGAGCTTAATAAGCTGGATGTGGATTCGGGCTCGGCGATCTTCTTCAGGATGGACAGCACGCATACGGCCAATAATAACGGTTATATGTTGCGCATAACCTACAATTCCATACAGCTCTATCAGGTATATAACCAATTCACCACGCTTTCTGCTCCTTCATATTCAAGCGCCACCATAACTAATGCTCTTGCTTATGGGGCTAAATATCATCTCAAAGTCACCATATCCGGGAATACGCTCAGAGCGGATATAAACGGTTCAACGCTCAATTTTAACAGCCTAGATACAACAAGCTATCCTTCAGAGGGAAGCATTTATGTAGCTTCCTATAGATGTAATGGTCCTGCAGCTCCCATCATTTTCGATAACTTTGTGTTGGACAGCTCTCTCATGGTTCCCGATGCGGAAAAAGAAGGATTTGTCTATAAAGCGTTCACGCCGGCGGACGACGGAGGTAACTGGCAGATGGTCTCTGACGGTGTCGAACACGGCACGGTGTATGAACAGTCGAAGACAGGCGTCGGTTATCACATGGCTATCATGGAAGGCTACCAGACGCAGAATGGCGCCATCCAGACGCAATTCAAGTTCAATAACCCGATCGACGGCGATAGGATACTGCTCTATAGCAGGCTGGATGATTCCAGGAACGGATATGCCGCATGCGTAGAAAAGTCAGGCGCCAACGTTACCCTCTCTCTGTATAATATAGTCGCCGGCGCAGTTTCAGGAGGTTCTCTCGATACGGCAAAGACGTTCTCCAACTTTGACTTCTCAGCATGGCATACACTCAATATCATTATGTCCGATGACCTTGTATACGGAGCCGGTAAGCGTCTTAAAGCCGTTCTTGACGGAAATCAGACCAACGCCCTCCAGTATGCTAATAGCGCCATCATCGTAAGGGAAGGCAAGGTTGCTATAGGAACGGGCGACATTGACGGGACCGTCTGGTTCGATAACGCCGGGCCTGTTGACCCGATACAGGTTGGAGATGACCTGTCGACCCTATATGACATGAGCTTTACTCCCGCTACCGGGAATTGGGGTATTGTAGATGACGGTACAGGTAATATGGTGTATGGCCAATTGTCACCCGATAATACCCCCGCTACCCATTATGCGTCATTCCTCCACAATATGAAAGTGGAAGACGGTTTGATAGAGATGAACGTCAAGATAGAGGTGGATCCTGGCACGACGCCTGCCCGCAACGAGGACGCGTTCGTATACTTCAGGATGGACGAGGCTAATCAACATGGTTATGCCCTCAAGCTCAACAAGGCCGGGAATGTCGTGCTTTACAAGGTGCAGGATGACCGCGTCGGTTCTTCCAACAACGGTATAAACAACAGTGATACCGATGTTACATATTATAAATCGCTCGGGAACGAATTTACGTTATCCGGATTCTCGATCAACGCATATCACAAGATCAAGATAGAGCTTGCAGGCGCGGTCATCAAGATATCCGTAGACGGTATCGAAAGGACCTGGAATGACACATCGTATTACGGCTCATCCTATGCCAAAGTAGGCATAGGCACCAACGAGACGACCAAGAGGATCCTATTTGATAACGTCATAATAAAAGACGCTACGATGATGAAAGATACTCTTTCTCCGGCAAAGGTGCCTACTCTTGATGTTCTGACCGGTACATGGAAATTCATAGAAAAGCCCGAAGATGCCGGCAATTTTGCTTATTGCCAGACTCGAGCCGATACTAACGCTACGAACCATCACGCTGCGTTCCTCAAGGACACGGTTGCCAGGGATGGTTCGGCTGAAGCGTCTGTCAAGTTCGACGCTGCATCAGCGCAGGGCCAGGCGAATCTATACTTCAGGATGAATAGCTCAAACGCAACAGGATACGCTGTTACTTTGAACAGGTCGAACTCAGCGCTCACCCTTTCAAAGGTAATGTCAGGAATCAATAATTCAAGCTATACAGCCCTTGATTCCGTGACGCTCACTGTTGACGACTGGTCCATATATCATACGATCAAAGTCACTTTCGATGTTTCGACCATAAAGGTCTATTTCGACGGCATACTCTGGATAGAGAAGTCGGACCTCGCTTATTACGATGCGGATCATTACAGGACCGGTATCGCGACAAGCGAGACTACGGGCATGGTATGGTTCGATGATGTCAAGGCGGTCGATTCTCTCTACTCGAAGAATACATTCACGAAGACGAACACGTCCGGATACACTCCTGCGGCAATAGACGGTACCTGGTCATTCGTAGAAGACCAGACCGGGAATATGGCCTATATCCAGACGCAGGTCGACTCAACTTATCACCTGTCGAAGATGAACGGCTTAATAGCACAGAGCGGCACTATCCAGGCCGATATCAGGGTCGACGGTACTACGGCGAACGACCGCGGAGTTCTCTACTTCAGAATGTCGAGCAACTATACGACAGGCGGCTACGCAGCGGCCATAACCGGCGATAAGAAACTTAGGATATTAGAAAGGTCCAACAGCGCCGATACTTCGAGAGCGGAAGTCCTGCTCACAGATAAGCTCCCGCTCTTCAATCCCAAGGAATTCCACAGCGTAAAGGTTGTATTCAGCGGGACGACCACCACGACCATCAAGGTATATGTAGACGGCGTCGACTGCCTGACATGGAGCGATACAGCAACGCCTTATTACGGCGCCAGTTATCAATATGCTGGTGTAGGCACATATTACCTGTCCGCGCCTGTGTGGTTCGATAATATAGGGCCGGTAGATTCTAACAATAACATCTACGCGAACGATGAGTTCGACATGCCGCTCTATTATGGCAATCTTGTGTTCGATCTGGATGGTTCCGGTATTGTAGACGCGAACGATGAAAATGTCATCCTTGATTATATAACGGCAAAACGGTATGAAGTGTCCTGCGATCTTGACGGCGATTACGATGTGGACTATTTTGACCTGGATCTTATGAGAAGAGACTACGCATCGTCGACCGAAGTGTCGGCTAAGACACTGGATGGGAAGACGTATTTCGTTACAGAGGATAAGAACCTCGACAGGATCAGGGTAGAGGACCATCAGGGCAATCTGTACTACAGCGACGTTACCGGGAAGAGGGTAACAGGTATTAACGGTATCGATTATTGGCTTGTCGATACGGATGAGGGGCTATATGGCCTTAAACTTAAAGAGCTGAAGCGCTCGGATCTCAATGATGATAAAAAGGTAGACGGAAGTGATTTTGATATTATGCATAACGCTATGGGATCGAGCTACATATCGGGTAAGAACGGCTCCGAGTATTCTACGACAACTTCCTCGACCAATTGGAAGAAGTACACAGATCCGTATTACGGAGTGACGACCGACCCGTATATTTATGCGCAGGCCTCCGGCGCGGCCGGTACATATGTAAGCTACGATCTCAGCGTACCACAGGGAGGCGCTTATAAGATAGGTCTCTCAGTAATGAACAACCAGGCATACGTTGATGGGACCGGCACAGCATATACATGGCGCAGCCGCCGCACAGGCCCATCCCTGCCGGAAGGATACCGTTACGAGTTCAAGGTGTATATAGATAACGTTTACATGGGCCCGCTCTTCGTCAACGGAATGGATAATGAGTTCTCCATGGGTACGATGCTGGTTAACATGACCGATTCCGGAGCGCATAAGGTCAAGTTCGAATGGGCGAATCCTGCGCCGCTTCAGGCCGCCGGCATACAGACCGGGACCGGCAGCGCCATCTTCGCTAATGCGACGATAGGTAAAGTGGCGATCGAATCGGTCGACTATGACGAGCGCGCTGACCTGAACGCCGATAACGTTGTGGACCGCGTTGACCTGGAGATGTTCATAAAGGAATACGGGGATAGCGGGCTTGTGCAGCGGCTTGAGCTCGATGATGGTACATCGGTCTATGCGATCAAGGATGAAAAGTCGGGACAATACTATTTCTATAATGAAGACGGCGCCGAATTTATCCCGAGTCTCGACGGGACATCCGCTGAACGCGACGATGCGAAGTCTTACGAGGGATTCTCGGCAAAGGCATCCACTCCCGTAGTAGGGGCCTTAAGCTCAGGCTTCACAACGGACAGCTGGGTGAGCCAGAACCAGGTATCCCGCGACAGGAACGGGTTTGCGTTCCAGTCCGGCTCGGTTGCCGCGGGCGCAAGCTCATATATTGAAGAAGCCGTTAACATCATCGATGACGCTATATTGACTTTCGCATGGAGAATAGCATCGGTCTCTTCAGATGTCCTGAGACTCGAGATTATAAAAGATTCTACTGTCACGGTCCTTGCCCAGAGGACTCGTACGGAAGGCACGGATTGGGA
>JBAYFK010000116.1:0-5502 GCA_041667225.1 Candidatus Omnitrophota bacterium | reverse complement strand
CGAATACGGAGATTACCTGACCACAGATCTCCAGGTTCGTGGTGCTTATGACGCCAACCAGAGATTCAGCGATGCCGTATCGGTAGAGATCCACAATGCCTGGGCTGAGTATAGAGCAAATAACGCGGTAAAGATAAAGGTCGGCCATTTTGAGCCGGCATTCGGCCTCGAGCAGATCATCGATGTGCATAGCACCATACTTCAGACCCTGGCTATGGAGAATATCGGCTATACGAGAGACTGGGGCATAGGCTCGCGCGGGTCATTGTCCGGATTCGATTATTGGGTAGCTTTGCAGCTCGGATCCGGGATGAGCATACGCAGGATAGATTCCAGTTACCTTGTATCGGCGCGTATCGGAACTCCGGCAGGAAGAGATTTTCAATATGGTGTTTCTGCTCTTTACGGTAATGTGCTGGAAACGGAAGGCATGTCCACGTTCCCCAAAAACCACCTCCTGTCCGGTGAAGCGATATTGAAAGAGCGGATAGGCTTCGATTGCGTCTATAACTGGAATTCGTTCGTCCTGAAAGGCGAAACAGCTTTCGGTGTAAATGATAATATAAATGTGATAGGATATCTTGTAGAAGCTGATTATACGCCGCCCAAGAGCCAGAATTGGGAGGTTGAAGCGCAATTTAAGTCATTCGTCAATGATATGAGATCAAGTAGGTCCGATGATTCGACGCTTACGATCGGCCTTGCGTATAAAATGAGCCAGACGACCACGATGCGTGCAGCGTTCATTCACGACCTTAACAGGCATCACCAGGAAAGGGACACTGAATTTCTGGTGCAATTTTATTACTATGGAAAATAAAATACATAAAGCGATATTTACTGTCATGACCGTTGCTACTATGCTATGTTCCGCCTGCGGAGTTTGTTTTGCTGCGGTTGGATGCGAGCTGAACGATCCGGACAGGGATATCCAGAAAATATTTCCGCTCTCTACGGGATACAAGACGTCATATTTCACTATACAGGAGGCCGGTGGAGAAAAACTTAAGAAAGAGGTAGAGGAAAAGCTGAAAGATGTATTCGATCCGTTATATGAAAGCCTGGATGTTCCGTACTCATATTACACCGTTCTTAAAGGAAAAGATATTATAGGATATGTGCACGGGGTAAATCAGAAAGGCATATATGGGACGATGCAGATAATTCTCGCTACTGATACGGACGGCCAGCTGATAGGTTTTTATTATCAGAAGATATCTTCTCCGGAAGCGCAGAAATTCAGGAATAAGTCTTTTACCGACCAATTTCTGGGGCTTACATTAGCCGATTTTTACAGGTCCGACGATCCGTCCGGTAAGATTGCGGCCATAAAGGATCCTTCCGAAAAGACCCATGAAGATTTTAAGTCGACGATCAGAGGCACGAAGAAGAACCTCATTTTGCTCGATACTTTCATTCTGAATAAAAAGTACGAAGGAAGCTATGCGGAGGGCCGGAAGCAATGAGAAAAATATATGGGTTAGCAATATTTGTAATGGTTATAGGTATTATCATATCGTCGGGGTGTGGTCGTGTTGAGACATACGGAGACCGTGTCATGAATCGCAATATGACTCCCATAAATGATATTATTTCGGATCAGGGACGATATGACGGTAAGGACGTTACCGTAAAAGGGAAAATAGATATCGAATGCGGGACAGGATGCTGGTTTATCCTTAAGGAGGGCGCAGCCACTTTATATATAGATATAGAACCGGCCGGGTTCGCCATTCCGCAGAAAGTGGGGCGAAACGCTGTCGTTGAAGGCGTTATCTCTGTAGTAGAAGGAAAACCGAGACTGACCGGTAAGGCGGTGGAGATACGATGAACCTCTTCTCTGTAGCATTAAAAAATTTGACGCGGAAAAAAGTCCGAACATTATTGACGATCGGCGGCGTTGCGATAGCCATAGCGGTCCTTGTGAGCCTGTGGGGATTTGACACCGGGTATCAGAGATCGCTCAATTCCGATATAGATAAGATGGGGTATCAGCTGCTGGTGACGGCAAAGGGATGCCCGTATGAGGCAGCGACGCTGATGCTGCAGGGCGGCGGCGGGTTGAGATATATGGACGAGTCCGTACATAAGCAGATCGTCAGCGATCCGCGTATAGATAAGATAACGCCTCAGCTTGTCGCAACGGCGTATGACGCCGCAAGGCAGGAAGGCCGGGGCGGGGTATCATTGTACATGGGCATCGACCGGTCATATATAGACCTGAAGCCGTGGACCAAATTTAAACTTGGGAAATGGTTTTCGAGCGATGACGCGAATGAGGTCATCATGGGGTATGAGGTCGCAGAGTATGAACAGCGCGCTCCGGGAGACAAGATCTTTATCTCCGGCAGGAATGAAGTCCTTACCGTCGTCGGGGTATTTGAGAGGAACGGGACGCAGGACGACGGTATAATATTCATGCCGTTAAAAACTACACAGAAGATATTTGAGCTTCCCGGCAAACTTACCGGGATAGGCATAAAACTTAAGGATATGAGAGAGCTGTCGAAGTTCGAGGAGGACCTTTATAATGTACCCGGCATACAGATCATAAGCCTGGCCCAGGTCAAAGGAACGATCTTGAACCTGATATCATCGGCGAAGGCGATGACGAACTCTGTAGCGCTGATAGCGATCATTATTGCCGTCATAGGAGTGGTTAATACCATATTGATGTCTGTTTTTGAACGCACCAGCGAGATAGGGGTCATGAAGGCTATAGGGGCTTCGCGGATGGATATTTTCAAGATCATCTGGGTGGAGACGACATTTATCTGTATCTTTGGCGGGATCCTAGGAAACGTGATAGCGATCGCTGGAGGAAAGACGATCGAGTATATACTGAAATCGATATTGCCGTATGCGCCTAAAGGGCATCTGGTCGTTATCACACCGCACATACTCATCCTTTCATTTTTTGGCGCTGTGATCATGGGATTGGTGGCTGGACTCTACCCGGCATTCAGGGCGGCGTCCATGAAACCGATCGAAGCTATACGTAAGGGGGAGTAGAATATGAAGCCTCTTAAAAAGCCCATAATCAAAGCCGCGGGATTGGCAAAGGTATATATACGCGGGACCGAAGAGGTATACGCCGTGAATGGCATAGATCTGGAGATAAATGACGGCGATTTTATAGCTCTCATGGGCCCATCGGGATCAGGCAAGACGACCTTACTCGACCTTATAGGCTGCCTGGATAATGTTTCTTCAGGCAAGCTCGAAGTCTTTGGTAAAGATGTATCTAAGGTAAAAGAGACGAGCCTTGTTGGTTTAAGGCGAGGCCATATAGGTTTTATATTCCAGGAGTTCCTGCTTATACCCAGCCTTACGGCTATTGAGAACGTCGAACTCTCGCTTTATTTTGCCAGGCGCCCGCAGGAACGGGCGAAGCTCTTGCAGTTATTCGAAAAGGTCGGACTTGGACACCGCGTCGATCATTTGCCTAAAGAGATGTCCGGAGGAGAGCGGCAAAGAGTGGCGATCGCCAGGGCGCTGGCAGTCTCTCCGAAATTCCTTATTGCGGATGAGCCTACGGGAAATCTTGACACCAGAAGCTCTCAGGAGATATTCGATATCTTTAAAAAGATAAATAAGGAAGAGGGGTTGACAATAATATTGGCTACCCATAATCCTAAGCTAGGTTCTCAGGCCGATCATATAATCTATTTGAAAGATGGAAAGATAGTTTCTAAGGAAGAGTCAAGTCTATATTAAGGAGATGTCTATCTATGACCACTAAAGGTCAGTACATGATGAGGGCTGCAAGTATCAGCCTTTGGTTCAACGTCGTACTATTTATTTTTAAGCTTGCGGCGCTTATAGTGGTACGTTCGCTTGCGATCGCAACGGACTTCTCCATAACGGTGGTCGGACTTACAGTTTCCATAATCCTATACAAATCGCTCAGATTGTCGATGAGGCCGGCCGACCTTGCGCATAATTATGGATATGGGAAGGTCGAGCATGTGTGCGAAGCTATGGAGGGCATGGTGCTATTGGGTATTGCCGCTATCATGTCTTTTCAGGCATTCTCCACATTCTTCCATCCGAGCCATGTCACTTTTCCGTGGCTGGGTTTTGCCTCGAGCACACTGAGCCTATCGCTGAATTTTATCGGCGCCTTTTTTATATTCCAGCTTGCGCGTAAGAGTTCGTCACCGGCAGTAAAGGCTGAAGGGCTCCACTATATGCTGGAAGGATTTATATCGACGGCGATCGCGTGCGCTTTCATAGTGACGATACTTTTGAAGAATAGCCCCTATGTCCATATCGAGCCGTATATAGATCCTGCTGTGACGATCCTTGTAGGGCTGGCGATATCACTGCCTTCCATAAAGCTGACAAAGCAAGCTTTTGTAAATCTGCTCGACGCCTCGATAGAAGAGCCCAGTAAGATGGAGACCGTAGTGAGGCTCGCCCAGTATGCCGACCTTTACTGTAATTTCAAGGATATAAAGACGCGTACGGCGGGGCACAAGAAGTTCATAGAGCTGAAGCTCATCATGCCGAAAGATATGGCATTTGCCGAGGCGCATAAGGTTGTGTCTAAGATAGAGAGCGATATCGCCGCAGGAGTGCCTGACAGCGAAGTCACTATAACGATGTCTCCGTGCCTGAAAGATTGCGGGCTTTTACAGGATAACAAACCCTGCCCGTATCTGAAAAAGGCCTGTTGACAAACTATTCTTTTGTGGTATACTTATAGTAGAGTTAAGCGCAGAGTAGCGCTAAATATCGGAGCAATGAAGCGTTCGAAAAGAACGCTTTTTTTATTTATTGCCCCTTTTAAAGGGATAAAGACGTCCTTTCCGGCATCGTTTGCCTTGCCGGAAGGGACATTTTTTTTGGGCGGTGGAAATATATGGACTTCAGGATATTACTGGAAAAGATAACGCCGGCGCTCAGGTTTATAGCGCGAAAACACCTGCTCCTTGGATTCTACGATGAAGAGGATCTTTATCAGGAGATGTGTATCTATCTATGGCAGCATTACAGGAATGGCCTTCCTATAGGCATAAACGAATCATATATAATCAAAGGGTGTGAATTCCATATACAGAACTTTTTAAGAAAGGGAAGGCCGAAGGTGGTGCTTTCAAGCCTTGACGAACTCATAAGCCCGGATGGTGTGAGATTGGGCGATATCATCGAAGACAATAAAGAAGATTTTGATTCTGACATGACGAACAAACTGACGGTTGATGAGATAAAGGAGATGAGCCTGACAGATAAAGAAAGAGCCGTGCTATCCCGGCTGCTTAAAGGCTGTACGGTACGCGAGGCCGCCGGCCAGATGGGCATTTCGCACGTCATGGTCCTCAAATATAAGAAGAGAATCATAGCGAAATGGCGCAGGAAATCTCCTCGACGCAATAAATCTTAGTTACCAAAAGGAGCCTTTTTTTACTTGTAGCGTTGTAACACGGGGATTTAAACAGTTTAGACGAAGACGTCTTTTTTTGATCCATAGAAGGATAAAAAAAGACGTTTTTTTGTTTT
>JBAYFK010000115.1:0-5589 GCA_041667225.1 Candidatus Omnitrophota bacterium | reverse complement strand
TCGCTCGATGAGCTTCTCTCGCTGATAAAATTGATAAAGAAAAATTCGGATATTGTGGGGACTGATATCACAGGGGACTATTCAGAGATACTGGTCGAAGGTAAGATCAAGAGCCTCATGTCGCACCTTGACCACCCAAAGCATATCAAGGCATCGCGCCTGAGCCGAGAAACGATAACGGCCGTAAATGAGGCTACAAATATCAAACTTGCCGAGCTTCTCAGCTCATAGCAACGAGCGCAATACCTACCATAATAAGAAAAGTGCCGCCCAGCTTCATCCTGTCCATCTTCTCGTCCAGGAATATCCTTGCGGCTATGAGCGTGACCACATACTGCATGCTGTCTATCGGAAATACGAGGCTCAGGTCCGCCTGTGCCAGCGCCGTAAGCCATATCGCGACGCCCGATCCCACACAGCAGAACCCTATCCATACGGCAGGCACCCGCAGCACGTTCTTGAGAAAGACCAGATAAGATGTGTGGCTCCTCATGTCCGGGGCTTCCAGACCGTTGATCGTCTTCTTGAAAAGTATCTGCCCGGCTACGCCGCAGACTTCAGCCAAAAGTATCAGCAATATTATAAATATCATATCTTCTCGGGCTCTTTCTTCCTGGATTTTGCGGACTTCGAGACAAAATGTATGCCCGCTACGATGAATAGTATCCCTACCCACCTCAAAACCCCGACCGACTCGTGCAGGAATATTATCGAAAGTATTGGAACGAAGATATAGCTCGTGCTGCCTATCGGGAAGGCGACGCTCAGCTCTATCCTCGACAGGATCACGATCCATGCCAAAAAACTCAAAATATAGATGAAGACGCCCGCCCATATAAAATAGGAGGACGCGTTCATCACTATAAATTCCCGGATATTATCCATGGAGATGGAGCTTATGCCCGTCGCGATAAGCCCTTTTTTCATCAGGATCTCCGCGACGCTCTCCCCTATGTCGGTCATGATTATGAGGAGGAATATTCCCAGCGTAAGGCCGCTTTTCTTCATGAAAGGGCCTCTCTTCTCATGGATCTTAAGACGGGATCAAAATTTTCCGGTTTAAGGAAATTGAATACCGTCCGCAGCCCGAAATTCATGAGGTTATTCCTGTGTTTGACGTATATGGATAGCGGCGAAAATGTGCAGTCGAGCCTCTTCTTGGGCTCGTAAGTAAGAGCGCCGGACTCGTACTTCTTTATATTATTCTGTATACACCAGGTGATTATATCCCTGAAGGTCACAAAATAGAGATGGTAATCGTGCGCGAAAGAATAATCGAGGCCTATATACTCGTCCATAAGGGTGTCTACTGAAGCGAGGCAGAAATTGAACGCCACAAGTTTGTTGTTTATGCGCCAGAGGAAATACTTGGACTCTCCCGGCATATGCTTGGATATATTTGCGAAGAATACTTTTGGCAGCTCTTCGAATTGCACTCCGCTCCTCGAGAAAGTCTGCTGGTACAGTCCGTACACATCGTCCAGGATATTATCTATATTGTCGCAGACCTCCAGATCTATCTTGGGAAGGCTATCGACCTTCTTGAATTTGCGCCTCAGGTCTTTTCTTGTGGAATGGCTCAAGCCCTTCATATACTCTTCGAAAGAGCTGAAGTCTATATCCATCTTGACCGACGGGTAGCTGTCTATCTTATGGAACCCGTGCTTTGTGAGTACGCGCCCAAGAAGTTTTATATAATCCATAGGAACATCTTTGAACGCTATCATCGCCGCCTTTTCGGTCCTGGCTATGCCTTCCATGCCGGCGATGAGCGCGCGTATGGTCTTGCTCCTGTTCTTCGGGGCGATCCCGACCCTGCCCTCCGATGCCGGGGAACCGCAGATGAGGACCTTCAGGCTCAATACGGAGGGGAAAGCCTTGCGCAGGCGCGCGATCGGCTTCTTCGCGAACCCTTCGATAGATGTATCGAGCGGATAGTCCATCAAAAAACATGGCGCTATGCCTACGCTCACGCCGTCTTTATATATGACGATATAATAGTGTCGGAACCCTTCAAACTCGGATTCGTCGATCGCTTTGTAAAAACGGTAATTTTTAATGGTGTTGGGGAAGACGGAAACCCATTCTATTTCGGGGATATCGCCGATTTTCCTGAATATTTCTGTGGAGAGGCCTGTCAGGTTTCTCATTATCAGGGCATATTATACCACAAGGAATATAGTTGCTACATAAAAAATTAACGGCTATAATATTCAGCGATGATAAAGATCGAACGAACGATAGATTGGGACTGGGTAAAGAAGGAACTGTGCGATAAGGAGCGTATCAAGCCCGGATCATGCGGCGGCGCGGGAGATGCTGTGCTTGCATACAGCGAAGAGGCCATGAAGAAGGCCGCATCCCTGGTATGCCCGGACCACGCGGCCGCTAAAAGAAAAGTCCTGCATATAGGTGAGGACTACGTAGAACTTGAAGGCAATATACGTTTTTCCGGGAAACGCCTGCCGCCATACATGAACGGCGCATCTGAGATCTGCATATTCCTCGTAACTATCGGCTCCGCTCTGGAGCAGGAAGCGTCAACTTTAATGGCAAAAGGCGATTATCTGCGCGGTTATCTTCTAGATAGAGTAGGTTCTTTTGCGGTCGAATCGCTTGCGATCTCGGCTGAAAAGGCATTACGCGACGCATATGCCAAGGAAGATAAAAGCGTCTCAATACGTATGAGCCCGGGTTATTGCGATTGGCCCATAGAAGAGCAGGCCGCCCTCGCAAAGATCCTCGATTTTTCCTCGATAAGAGTGAGCCTCACGGAAAGATTCATGATGAAACCTAAAAAAACTATATCGGCAGTAGTTGCGGTCGGAGCAAAAGGGGTGTTCAATTCGTCACGGTCTCAATGCGGGATCTGTGATATGAAGGACTGCGGCTACCGGCGCGGCAATGCCTGATCTGTTCCTACCGGGCTCGTCTTAAGAAGTAAGGCTCTCTTTTTTCAGCAATAGTTCCCACTGCTTATCCGTAAAATCCTGTATCTGGTCTACTATCGCTTTATTTTCCGGTTTCTGGAGATGGCGGAAACGGCCCTGCATCTTCAACCACTCCGTTACCGGCTTCTTCTCTTTCGGTTTATATGTGATCTTATACTGCCCGTCTACGACTTCATAGAGCGGCCATATGCATGTATCCGAAGAAAGGCGCCCCATCTCGCATGTCTTTTCCGGTTCATACGCCCATCCGAGCCTGCAAGGCTGGAATACGTTTATGAACTTCGGCCCCTCCATAGAGAGCGCCTTTTCGACTTTTGACGTGAGGTCACGCCAATTACCTACTACGGACTGGGCTACATACGGTATCCTGTGGGCTACCAATATTTCAGTAAGGTCTTTTCTGTACTGCTCTTTGCCTTTTTTTACTTTACCTACCGGAGCCGTCGTAGTGTCAGCGCCTTTAGGAGTAGCTCCCGAACGCTGCACGCCGGTATTCATATAGGCTTCATTGTTGTAGCAGACATATAATATGTTATGGCCGCGCTCTACAGCTCCGGAAAGGGACTGGAGGCCTATATCGTATGTGCCACCGTCTCCTCCAAAAGCTATAAAGTTGACCTTCTTATTGTATTTACCCTGTCTCATCCATGATTTGTAGAGTGCTTCGACGCCGCTTATAGTAGCTCCTGCGTTCTCGAAAGCGCTATGAAGAAAAGGAACGTTCCATGCCGTATACGGGAATATCGTCGATATGACTTCGAGGCAGCCTGTCGCGCTGACAACGACCGTATTGGGGCCTGCAGCCATAAGCACTTGTCTCGCAACTATGACAGCTCCGCAGCCTGCGCACGCCCTATGTCCGCCTGTAAAAAGTTCTTCGCCTTTTGCCAATTCTTTTATATTTGCCATTTATTCTCTCACGCCCAGGTAATTTATTTTATCTTTCGCCTTGCCCTTTACCGCTTCGGCGAGGTCATTATATACTTTCTCCAGATCTCCGAGACCTATCTCGCGGCCTCCGAGGCCATATACGTAATTCAGTAATATATTCTTCACGCCCTTATCATAAAGAGCCGCTTTTATTTCAAGGCATAACGGGCCTTCGGCGGCATTCATCGAATCAGATCTGTCCATTACGGCAATGGCCTTTATATTCTTAAGGACGTCCGCTATCTCGTCTTTGGGGAACGGCCTGAATACTCTGGGTTTCAGAAGGCCCGCTTTTATCCCCTTGCTTCTCATATTATCTACGCAAACCTTTGCTGTGCCGGCGGTAGAACCAAGGGCCACTATCGCGATATCGGCGTCGTCAAGCTTATATGCATCCAACAGGCCGTAAGAACGTCCGTATTTTTTCCCGAATTCGGCCCCGACCTCGGAAATAATGGATTTGGAATCCTTCATAGCCTCTATCTGCTGTCTCTTATGTTCAAAATAGTAATCGGTAAGGTCTATGGCTCCTACGGTGATCTTTCTGTCAAAATTGAGGAGATAATTTTCAGGCTTATAAGTACCTACGAAGTTCTTCACTTCGGCGTCGTCCAATATCTCTATCCTCTCCATGCCATGGCTGATGATGAAACCGTCGGTAGTGACTATCACCGGCACCAGCGCCTTTTCGGCTATCCTGACGGCCTGGATCATATTGTCGTAGCCTTCCTGCGCATTCTCTGAAAATATTTGGATCCACCCGGAATCTTTTATCATCATCGTATCTGAATGGTCGCAATGGATATTTATCGGGCTTGAAATGGTCCTGTTAACATCCGCCATAACTATCGGCAGCCTCAACCCCGCTGCTATGAATACCATCTCCGCCATGAGCGCAAGCCCCTGACTCGACGTCCCGGTCATTACACGGCCTCCTGCCGCCGCTGAACCTATGCATGCGGACATGGCAGAATGCTCGCTCTCTACCGGTACAAATTCTGTATCGACGAGACCATCGGCTACGTAACTGGCAAATATCTGGACTATCTCTGTAGCCGGAGTTATCGGATATGCGGCAACTACGTCCGGATTGATCTGGCGCATGGCTTCCGCCATCGCCTCATTGCCTGTTCTCGCAACTATATTTGATTTTCCCATAAACTGTTACTTCTTTTCCTTGGCCTTAGCTTCTTTTTCGGATACCATCTCTATGGCTTTACCTTTAACAGGGCATTCGTTCCAGCATATCCCGCAGCCCTTACAGTGATCGTAATTGTAGCCGACGACTTTACCATCCTTTACTATGATGGCAGAATCCGGACAATACATCCAGCACGTAAGGCAATTTATACATTTTCCCGGGATGAGCACCGGACGTTTGCTTCTCCAGCCGCCGGTCTTGAATTCTTTGGCCGTACCGCCGCCTATGATAAGGTCGCACTTCGTCAATTTCTTCCAGCCTGGTTTTTCTTGTTTTTCTGCAGCCATTTAAGATCTTACCTCGTTATATGCGCGCTCGATCGCTTTTATATTACCTTCGATCACGTCGGGTTTTGTTTTGAACTTCTTTGTGAGCTTTGCCTTTGTATCTTCCAGCATCTCCTTAAAATCGAGCATACCGGTCGCCTTTATAAGGGCTCCGAGCATCGGCGTATTGGGTGTCTCGCGCCCTATCGTCTCCTTAGAGATGGTAGAGGCGTCTACGACG
>JBAYFK010000114.1:0-5691 GCA_041667225.1 Candidatus Omnitrophota bacterium | reverse complement strand
GTGCTCGATTTTTGCGCCAAATATAAGAAGAACAAGTTCAACCAGCCGTTCATTTGCCAGTCGAGAGCCGATATCATATGCAAGAACGAGGACATGGTGAAGCTCATGGCCCGTACAGGCCTTGTGATGTTCCTGATAGGTTTCGAGAGCGGTAACCAGAGGATACTGAATCTGCTCAGAAAAGGAACCACTGTGGCGCAAAATTACCGGGCGGCGAAGATATGCGGTAAATACGGCATACGTGTGTGGGCGAATTACATGCTTGGGATACCTACCGAGACTAAGGAAGAGGCGCTCGACACGCTCAAGATGATAGAGCGCATTAAACCGTACAGGGCCAGTCCCGCATTTTATACCCCTCACCCGGGAAGCGACCTTTACACATCGTGCATTAAAGACGGGTTGTCGCTGGTGAAGGACCATAAAGATTTTGCCAGGTCTTCTTACGAACCGAAGATAAAAGGGATAGACTATATCTTCCTAAAAGATGTTCTCGACCGGTCTACAAAGATACCGCTCTCCGTGCGGATCAGGCGGAAGGTGGACCATACCATAGAGCGGAAGATAAAGAAGCATATCAGAAAATTTTTCAAGGCGGCAAAACGATGAATACCGTATGCGATATCATAATACCGATATGGAACCAGCCCGATTACACCAGGGATTGCATAGAGGCCATCATAAGGAACACTTCGACGCCTTATAAGCTCATCCTTGTTGATAATGCCAGTGACGATGAAACGAGAAGCTATCTCCAGGGCCTTAAGAATAGGAGCTCTCTCAATGTAGAGGTGATACGTAATGAAGAGAACCTTGGATTTGTAAGAGCGGTCAATCAGGGCATGAGCTCTTCCCGGAGCCCATATGTTGCAATACTTAACAATGACACTATCCCCGCGCCTGGCTGGCTTGAACGAATGATAGATTTTGCCGTTGCCCATAAGGACGTAGGGCTTATCAATCCGCGTTGCGACGGGCATCTCGATACACCGATAGACGAATACGCAAAGTCGCTTGAAAAGTATAAGGGCGAGTATATGGAGATGAACCAGTGCCAGGGGTTCGCTATGCTCGTAAAGAGAGAGCTGGTAGACAAGATAGGCCATCTTGATGAAGCGTTCGGGATAGGCGGCTATGATGACACGGATTATTCGATGAGAGCGCATAAGGCCGGGTACAGGTCGGTCGCTATATACGACTCATATGTCTATCACCGGCTTCACGCCTCATTCGACAAAGCCGGCAACCGCGAAGAGTGGGTCAGGCGGAACCAGAAGATATATTATGATAAATGGGGAAAGCATCTGCGTGTAGGGGTGTTGTATTCTCCGGAGGGCGCTGATGATAAAAAAATATCCCAGCTTGCGGCGTTCGCTTACGGCCTAGCCAGGGAGTGGTCGTGGGTCCATATATGGGTGAATTCAAAAGACGACGAGGTTAAGATAAAGAAGAATATATTTGACGCATTGAAAAGATGCGGGTATCCTCCGCACCAGAATATCAGGGTAGACTGTTTCAACCTGCCGAAGATATTACTGGATCTTACGCTGACGGGAAAGCTGGTCGAGAGGATACGCAAGCGAATGCGCGATAAGCGTTTCGACGCCATTATCGATACAGGCAACTCCGGCATGATGGTGTTGGAGTTCGTAGCGAAGCCCCTCAAAGTGCAGATGCTGAACCTTTCGCTGGATATTATTTCTGACTCTCCTGAAAAGGCGGGCAGGCGTATAGCGCAATCGATAAAAGAGAATAGGGGTAAAAGATGAACGCGCCCCAGGTCGATATCATAATCCCGGTATATAATCAGCCGGAACTTACAAAGAAATGCCTCGACAGCATAGCGGCCCGGCAGGATATTCCGTACAGGCTTATCATCATAGACAATGCGAGCTCCCCGGAAACGAAGAAACTATTGAATGACCTTAGGTCTTCGCATCAAAATGTAAGGATCGTAATAAATAAGGAAAATGCGGGATGGGTGAAGGCTGTTAACCAGGGCATGCGGTTATCCGAGAGCCCGTATATATGTATAATGAATAATGACACGGTCGTGAAGACCGATAAATGGTTATCCGGCCTGATAAAGGTCGCCGAGACCGAAAATACGATAGGCCTAGTCAACCCGCGGTTCCATATCAAGAAAGAAGCGTCTTGCGGCGAACCGTATGTGGAGATCGATTTCTGCAGAGGATATTGCATCCTGATCAAGCGTGCCGTTATGAACAAGATCGGATGGCTCGATGAAGATTACGGTATGGGCTATTATGACGATGACGATTATTCGGTGAGGGCTATTCAGGAAGGCTTCAGGTGTGTGCGCGCAAACGATATTATTGTAGAACATTTAGGCGATTCGACCTTTTCGGCAGTATTTGGGGATGCGAGAAGGAGGGATCTGCATCAAAAGAATAAAGAGTTATTCTATTCTAAATGGGGCAGCAGGCTGAAGCTGCTTTTTATCATAACGAAAGATGCCGGCAGAAAAGAACTTTCAGATACCATGCTATCGCTTGCAAGAAAGCAGCATATCGTATACATGTGGAATCCTAAACGCGTCAAATGTATAAACCATATCAATGTAAGAGAGCGGATAGTTCCGGCTCTTGCGCGTAGTGTGTGCCTGTATCTGGAATTATATCTGAACAAGTCCAGGAAAGGCACAAAACGTTTTGATATGGTTTTTGTCGAAGATATGAAGCCGAGCCCGGAGATGCTGAATATGGGCACACCTGTTTTTAATATCAACTTTGAAAAGGACGGCAAACGCATCTGTGAGATGGCCCAGGCCGCCTCAAGGGATAAACATGCAGTGTGACATAATAATACCGGTATGGAACCAGCTCGCGTTCACTAAAGATTGCATAGATTCCATAGCAAGGAATACGGATGCGGGATACCGTATAATCGTAGTCGACAATGCCAGTAATGATGAGACGCGCCATTACCTGGATGAATTAAAGGCAGCGGGGCGGATCCCTATCATGATAGAGCGCAATGATGTTAATACCGGTTTTATCAAAGCGGCAAATAAAGGCATGGCAGTTTCGAAAGCTCCGTATGTGTGTATCCTCAATAATGACACGCTCGTGACCAAGGGTTGGCTTAAAGAGATGATAGGTGTTGCCGGGAGCTCTAAAGATATCGGCATAGTGAATCCTTCCAGTAATAACCTGGGCCAGAAGCCCGGGAAGGGGGAGCCGGTGGAACTGTATGCCGAGCGGTTATGCTCGTCGTGCGCGGGCCTATCGGTAGAGCTCGGCGCCGCCATAGGCTTCTGCATGCTAATAAAAAGGGAAGTCATTGATAGGATAGGTTTTTTTGACGAGGTATACGGGATGGGGAATTTTGAAGATACCGACTATTCCCGCAGAGCCGTAAAAGAAGGATACCGGTGTGTCAGGGCGTGCAGCGCCTATGTGTATCATAGGGAAAATTCCTCTTTCAGGCTTCTCAAGACTTTCGATGAGGATTTCCGGAGGAATAAAGAGATATTCGAATTCAGGTGGGGACGTCCGCGCAGGGTCGCCTATGTATTAGATTCGAGCGATGCTCTCCTGTTGAAAAGATTGGCCGGCGAGTCTGTGAGACTTGCCAGAGACGGCAATTGGATATGGTATTTTTTTACGGACAGTTCCGATATCCCTCAGCACTCGAACATAATACCCGTTCCTTTACTGCAGAAGAATTTTTACCTGAAGACCGCTTTCAGGATATTGAAGAAAAAGAAGAAGTTTGACGAGATATTCGTATCAGGGGGATGGTTCGGCAGGATACTCGAAAAGCTTTCGTTTATTCACAGGGCAAAAATAAACTATTATTAAGGATGGGAAAATGGAAAAGATACCGGTTTCAGTAGTGATCATAGCCAGGAATGAAGAAGGCAATATGGCCGACTGTCTCAAGAGCGTCAACTGGGCCGATGAGGTCATCGTCCTTGATGACAATAGCACCGACAACACAGTTAAAGTATCGAAAGAGTATACGGATAAGGTATTTACGCGCAAGATGGATATCGAGGGGCGTCACAGGAACTATGCCTACAGCCTGGCAAAGAACGAATGGGTCTTGAGCCTCGATGCCGACGAGAGGGCGACGCCCGAGCTCGAAGCGGAGTTGAGAGAGCTCTTCAAGAAGCCGATCACAGACAAGGCCTATACCATACCGATCAAGACGTTCATCGGTAAACGGTGGATCAGGTATGGCGGATGGTACCCTGCTCCCAAGGTAAGGCTTTTTGAAAAAAAATCCTTTAAATACGAAGAGGCCGAAGTGCACCCCAGGGTATTTATCCAGGGCAACTGCGGACATCTCACAAAAGATATCATCCATTATTCGTACAGGGACTATGATGAGTTTTTCCAGAGCCTCAACAACCAGACGACGCTTGAGGCAAAAAAGTGGTTCAAGGAGAAGCGTAAGATAAATTTTTTAAAGATGTACAGGAAGTTCATGAGCAGGTTCCTGAAAGCATATGTACAGAAGAAAGGGTATAAGGATGGGCTGCTTGGGTTCGTAGTGTCATATACCGGTGGGCTGTACCAGTTCTTGAGCTACATCAAATACAGAGAGATGGTGGAGAACGAAAAGAAGTAGGGAGTTGGGAGTAGGGAGTTTGGAGAAGGGGAAAGGCTGGAATATGGATAAGATAAAAATATCGGTCGTTATCATAGCCAAGAACGAAGAGAAGAAGATAGGCAATTGTCTCGCAAGCGTGAAATGGGCTGACGAGATTATCGTTATCGACGGTTTTAGCACGGACAGGACGGCCGAGATATCCAAGTCGCACGGCGCGAAGGTTATCGAGCATAAATTCACCGGAGCATTCGCCGATGACAGGAACATGGGCAACGATAACTCGAGGAACGAGTGGGTCTTGAGCCTGGACGCCGATGACGTAGTCACAGAGGACTTCAGACGCAAGATGGAGGACGCTCTCGCTAAGAATGAGGCGGATGTGGTCGTCTATAAATTCCGCAGGAAGAACTTTTTTCTCGGCCACTCGATGGACCACGGCGGATTCCATCACTTCATCCCGAACCTTATAAAGAGAACGGCCGTCAGGTACGAAGGCGTAGTGCATGAGGTCCCCGTATATAAAGGTAAGATGGGCGTGATCGATGCCGACATAGAGCATTATCCGTTCGATTCTATAAGCCAGTTCATTAACAGGCAGAATCGCTATACAGATATTGCGGCACAGGAACTTTTGAAGAGCGAGGGAGTCCTGCCGGAGAAGGCCGTCAGGAAGAATATGATAGGCAAGTCGCTTAAGATGTTCTGGAAGTCGTATGTGAAGAAGCAGGGTTACAAAGAGGGCGTTTACGGCCTCCTCTTCGCGATCCTCTTCGCGTTGATAAATTTCATGAAGTGGTCGAAATATTGGGAGATCACGAGGGACAGGCGGTAGTTTTTTACGGGTCCTGCCGCTCGGTACCCTTTTCTTTCTAAAGCTCGCGTGGGGTAGAAAAACAACACGAAAAATTAGGCGGTTCACATAATAAACCCCATCCCACGCTCGCTTAGTGTAGAAAAGGGCACCTTCGCGTCACCCGTAAAAAAATACAGCCTCAGATGGCGGAACTTTTGCGGTCCATCTGGAGCGACTTTTAAAATTTACGATACATTGGGGCGATATAGGCTTTACCATCGGAAATTTTACAACAGCAAATTTAGATGCCTAATCTAAAT
>JBAYFK010000113.1:0-5725 GCA_041667225.1 Candidatus Omnitrophota bacterium | reverse complement strand
CTCGCGGCACGCCGCGGGTTTGATGTCACTACTCCATATAAAGACCTGCCGAAGGATATAAAAAAAATAGTTCTATACGGCGAGACCGATCGCGATGATTGGAACGCTTTTGAAGGCGTCATTCCTAATCTGGAGCGCCGGTTCCACGAGACCGAGAGCGAATGGATAAAGACAGAGCTCAATAAATATATGTCGGTCCTGCCGTGCCCGGGATGTAGCGGCGCGCGCCTTAAACCGGAAAGTCTTGCCGTTACCATAAAGAATAAGAATATTTGCGAGATCACGGAGCTCTCAATAAAAGATCTTAAAGCCTTCTTTACGGGGCTCGATCTGACAGAAACGCAGAAAAAAATAGTCCACCAGGTATTGAAAGAGATAATAGCCAGACTGCAATTCATGATTAACGTAGGCCTCGACTATTTGACGCTCGACAGGCGCAGCTTTACTCTTTCTGGAGGAGAAGCGCAGAGGATAAGGCTTGCCACGCAGATAGGGTCCGGCCTCGTAGGAGTTATATACATACTGGACGAGCCGAGCATAGGGCTCCATCAGAAAGATAACTCAAAGCTCCTCGATACGCTCGTTACTCTCCGTGACCTGGGGAATACATTGATAGTCGTGGAACACGATGAAGCGACTATGCGTAAGTCCGACCATATCATAGACCTTGGTCCGGGCGCCGGAGAGCATGGCGGAAAGATCATAGTGAGCGGGACCCTTGACGACGTTCTGAAGAGTAAAGACTCCCTTACGGGCAAATATTTACGCGGAGAGCTTAAGATCGAAGTACCGGCCGAGAGGAGGCCGTATAGAGACAGGAAGAACCTGAAAATAGTAGGCGCTACGGAACACAATCTGAAGAATATAGACGTCGAGATCCCTCTAGGGCTTTTTGTCTGTGTTACAGGCGTATCCGGATCGGGCAAGAGCACCTTAGTCGACGATATCCTTTACAGGGCCCTGGCAAAAAAATTCTATAGATCGAAAGAAAAACCCGGGGCGCATAAAAAGATAGAGGGCATGGAGCATATAGATAAAGTTATTGTCATAGACCAGTCGCCGATAGGAAGGACCCCGAGGTCCAACCCGGCGACATATACCGGCGCCTTTGCCCCTATACGAGATATATTCTCGCGCCTTCCCGACGCGAAGGTGAGGGGCTATAAACCCGGACGGTTCAGTTTTAACGTCAAAGGAGGAAGGTGCGAGTCTTGTACGGGCGACGGTATAAAAAAGATAGAGATGCACTTTCTTCCTGATGTATATGTGCAGTGCGAGGTCTGTAAAGGCAAGCGTTTCAACGCCCAGACTCTCGACGTAAAGTTCAAAGGCCTGTCGATAGCCGATTGCCTAGACCTGCCGGTTGAAGAAGCGCTCGGCCTCTTCTCCAATGTACCCGCGATCAGGAATAAGCTTAAAACGCTTAGCGAGGTCGGGCTCGGATATATTAAACTTGGCCAGTCCGCAACGACTCTTTCCGGAGGAGAAGCGCAGAGAATAAAACTGGCTACGGAACTTTCCAAGACATCCACGGGCAGGACCTTCTATATACTCGATGAACCTACTACCGGGCTCCACTTTGCTGATGTTGACAAATTATTGGATGTCCTGCAGGCGCTTGTGAACCAGGGCAATACTGTACTCGTCATTGAGCACAATCTTGATGTAATAAAGACCGCTGATTATGTGATAGACCTGGGACCCGACGGAGGAGATGGCGGCGGACAGATCGTGGCTAAAGGCACGCCCGAGGAGATCGCCAAGGCGCCAAGGTCTTATACCGGACAATATCTGAAAGGATCGCTTCAATGATCGCCAGGTTGCCGGGATTGACGTTCATCGGTATCGCGGCGGTTATAGCCACGATATTCACTTCACCGGCTCACGCTTCTGCCGGCGCCGAGGAAGCCGACCTGGCAATAGTAAAGAGCGCCTTCAACGACGGCCTGTATGACCTTGCGCAGGAAAAAGCCGAAGCATTCCTCAGCGCATATCCCCACACCGCATATCTCTATGACGCGCATCTTTTGCTCGGAAGGTCATTGTATTATCAGAACGATCCTCGACGGGCGCTCTATGAATTAGGACTGGTCCTGGATGCCCCGGGAGGGAGCAGGTTCGAGGATGAGGCGCTATATTGGACTGCCGAAATAGCGTTCAATAACGATGATTTTAAAAAAGCCCTCGAGCTTTACCAGCGGATAATAGACGCCTTCCCCTCATCCAGATACCTGAGCTACGCGCACTATTCCAAGGGATGGTGCTACTACAAGCTTGGATTCCTTGAAGAAGCGATAGTATCTTTTAGAGATGTCATCTCGAAGTTCCCGTTCGATAAGGTCGCCGTAGAGTCTCAATTCAGGATAGGTGAGTGCGAATATCTGCTGGAGAGATATGACGTCGCAGAGAAAGAGATAGAGGCATTTTTACATAAATTCCCGGTATCAGAAAAATCGGCCGATGCCTATTACCTCAGCGGAGAGATAAGTTTCCATAACGAGAAATACGAAGATTCGATCAAGGCGCTCAATAAGGCTCTTTCTATAACTCCGCTCGCCAGGTGGTCTCTATTCGCGACATATCGTATGGCATGCGCGTATCTTTTTCTCGGCGATAATGCCAAAAGCATAGATGCGTTCAAAAGATGCGCCGAAGGATCTAAGCGTAACGATTTTTTAGCCGCCAATTCTCTTTTAGGATTGGCGAAGAATTATAAAATTACCGCCAAATATCCCGATGCCATAGCGGCATGCGATGAAGTGATATCGCTTTTCCCTGAGAGCGGCGCGGCGCCCGAGGCCTATTACGTAAAATCGCAGATCCTTTACGATGAAGGAGTGTATCACGGCTCAGAGACCGTGTCAGCGGAGGGGATAGAAAAATTCCCGGATTCCGAATTTGCCGACGAACTTCATTACCAGATGGGGAAAGTGCTTTTGGTGCAGGAAAGGTTCGATGATGCGGTGGCCGAGTTCATGTGGGTCAAGGAAAATTCCAAAGACGGAACCATCATATCGGACGCGCTGTGCAGGATCGGAGCCATATACTTTGACAGGCGGGAATACAAGAACGCCCTTGAATATTTTGACGCTGTGCTTAAAGATCATTCCGGGCGTTCATGCGCAGACTACGCGCAATACCAGCTTGGCAATATTTTTTATGAGCTGGGAAGATATGACCAGGCTGTCCTTGCATACAAAAGTCTTCTGCTGAATTTTCCGGATTCTACTTTCAGGGAAGATGCCGTACTTAAACTCGCGATGGCATATTTTATGAAGAAGGATTTTGAGAATGCCGGGACTGAATTCGAGATATCATCAAAATCCAAGGGCGTGAAGACGGGAAACGATGAAGAGGTGTTCTATTACGCAAATTCCTTGTATTTTAGCGGACGATATGAGGAAGCGGCCGAAGCTTTCAAAAACATACGGGATGCTTCGCGGGACGAGAGATTTGCCGCCATGGCAGAGTACCAGCTTGGCTGGTCATACCACAACATGCATAAAGAGGCCGACGCTATGGAGGTCTTTACGGGTTTTTTGAAAAGACATCCCGGATCGGTCATGGCGGGTGACGTGTTATTCTGGTTCGGGGAATATTATCGTCAGAGAGGGGAGTATAAAAGGAGCCGGGAATACTATTCGTCGGTATTAAGGGATTTTCCGTCGGGTGATCTGGCGGATGAGGCCGCGTTCCAGAGCGCCTGCAGTTTCGTTGATGAAGGAAAGGATGCGGACGCATTGACAGATCTCAGGAAATTCGTTGCCGTATTCCCTTCATCCGGGCACAGGTGGAGCGCGTACAGGAAGATGGCTGCCCTGGCCAGGAAAGAGAATGATCCGGACGGAGCTATAGCGCTCCTTAGAGAGGCCATCACGGCGGAAAATACCGATAGCAATGCGCAGCTCCAGTATGAGATAGCCGAAATATACGAGATGAAAAGATCTTTTGATGAGGCGGCGGCTGAATACCTGAAAGTTTCCGAGTTTTATCCTAAGGGGGTGTTTTGGTCTGTGCGCGGTATGTTCAAGAGCGCTCAACTGTCGGAGGAGCTGGGTCTTCTAGACCGCGCAAAGATGGTATATGAAAAACTGGCCGTAATGGATGTCGAAGAGTCGAAGGCCGCGAAAGAGAAACTTAAATACTTGTCGAATGTTAAATGATAAAATGTTATTTGATTTGTTGTCCCGCAAAACGAGCTGAATGTAAAACCATTCGTCTTAAGATGTAGTTTTGCGGGATTAATTCGGCCCAACTGTAAAGCAATAGTAACAACTTATGTCGCTATTGCTCCATAAGTTGTGGCCTCATTAAAGGGGGTCATATGTGGGATATAGTTCAAAAAGGCGGACCGATGATGTATCTCATCATCATGCTGTCAGTGCTGGCTGTAGCGGTGATTGCCGAGAGGATATATCATCTCATGAGGGCAAGAATAGACGCGAACAGATTCATGGACGAGATCACGAGCGTTCTAAAGCGCAATAAGATCATCGAGGCCATAGAGACATGTAACAAGACGCCCGGCCCTATAGCGCATATCATCAAGGCCGGCATACTTAAGCACGACAGGTCGAAACCGGAAATAAAGGAAGCGGTCGAGGAGGCTGCGCAGCTCGAGATACCGCGCATGGAGAAGCATCTCCCCATACTCGCTACCATAGCGCATATCGCGCCGCTGCTCGGACTTTTGGGGACTGTTACGGGCATGATCAGGAGCTTCCAGGTCATTCAGCAGAAGGCTCTTTCTATGACTCCTGTTAATCCGGGAGACCTCGCCGGAGGCATTTGGGAATCTTTGCTGGCTACGGTAGCGGGCCTTGCAGTTGCCATACCCACATACGTAGCGTATAATTATTTGGTGAGCCAGGTAGATAACCTTGTTTACGACATGGAGAGGAGCGCTACAGATCTCGTGAACCTTCTCTCTTCGCGCAGAGATACATATGAAGTTTAAGAAACGCCTGAAGATAGAGAAGGGGCAGATAGACCTTACGCCGATGGTAAATGTCTTCTTCCTGCTCCTCGTATTCTTCATATTTACATCAAGCTTTATATTTCAGCCGGGTATCAGGGTAAGCCTGCCCAAGGCTGTCACCAGCGAAGTCATACAGCAGGAGAATACGGTAGTCATAATCACTAAAGACGACAGGATGTACATCGACGACAGAGAGATAACGCGTGAAGAGCTTGCATCGAAACTGAATATAGTAGCCAAGGAGAATGCGGGCCTCCTCATAAAGGCGGATTCAAGAGCCTCTCACGGCAGGATAGTGGAGGTGTGGGACATGTGCAGGGACCAGGGCGTATCCCAGGTAAACATTGCTACGAGCCAATAATGCGCAATTATATGGAAAAGATCAGGTTCGGCGGAAGTAGTATATTCCTTTATGCCATCATAATTTCTTTTGTGTGGCATATTTTCTGGCTGTCGGCAGTATCTATAGTCGCGACGCCCAAAGACAGGGGCGTCCTGAAATTTTCCACGGTTTCATTTTTAGGGCCTATACTTGAGCGCGGCGCGCTCGAAGTGCGCATGAAACGTGACCAGCTGTCTTTCCTGGAAAAGCGGTATCTCGCGATGGTCGAAAGCATAGCTCGATCATTCGAGTGGAATAAAAATGAGGCCGGCATGAACGAAGCCCAGGAAAAGAACTTCTCCGTTTCAGGTGACGCAAAACTCGCTATTTATATCAAAGAAGCGATAGGGGCGTCAAAGCTGGAG
>JBAYFK010000112.1:0-5773 GCA_041667225.1 Candidatus Omnitrophota bacterium | reverse complement strand
ATCCCTATCTCGGTCCCTATAGAGAATCCCAGGAAGATAAAAGCTATCTGGCTTATGGTCGAGTAGGCTATGATCCTCTTCATATCTGTGTCTACTAAAGCGGCTCCCGCAGATACTATGGCGCTTGTCGCCGCGATCCACGGCATGATGATATGCCAGTTCGGGCTAACGGTAAATGTGGCAACGAATAATCTGGCAAAGACATATACCCCTATCTTGACAAGTACAGCCGCATGCAGAAGCGCCGTTACCGGAGAAGGAGCCACACCGGCATCCGGAAGCCATGTATGGAACGGAAGCGTAGCCGATTTGGAAAGTATACCGAATAATATCAATATTACTGCTATATCGGGGATGGGATTGGTCTTCATCACCTCTTTTATGACTGCCAGGTCGAACGAACCGGCCTTTTGATATACCATTAAAAATCCGATGAGCATGATGAGCGCTCCAAATACCGTAACGAGCATCGTCTTATCGGCAGCAAGGACATGTTTGGGGCCTCTAAAGAAACCTACCAGCCTCCAGCTAGCAATAGCCGTGATCTCCCAGAATATATACAAGAATATCAGGTTGGCTGAGAATACGATACCCATCATCGCGCCCAGGAAAAGCACGACCATCATATAATATTCATTTCTATTGTCGTAATGGCTTATATATCCGAATGAGAATAGGACTATTATCGAACCTACAAGAGATGAGGCTATGGCCATGAAGACGGCCAGACTATCGGCTGTGAGGACAAAATTGAACCCCAGCGGCAGAGAAACGGATAACGTTATAAGTTTACCCGCTAGAGCCGAAGGGACCAGTAAGAAAGAAAGTGTGAGCGATACCAATACCATCGCCAGAGCAGCGAGGTTCCTGGCTTGCTCAGACAGCTTACCTATTATAGGAAGCGCGAACGCCCCTATTACAGGCACAAATATTATCGATAAAAGCAGGTTTTTTTCCATATATTTTAAGGACAAAACATTGGGACTTATTCGCTGTCGCTCTTTGACGAGAGCGAATAAGTCCCAATATTATATCAGAAAGCTTACGCTTTTGCTACCACTTCAGGTGTAGGCTTCTTTGACTGCCATATTGCCCACACTATTGATGCCGCGAGAACAGATACCACTACCCAGCCGCCTATCCCAAGTTTATTATACTGTACTACTATAGGGGCTATGATGACGGAAACAAGGTTTACGACCTTTATCATCGGGTTTAAGGCCGGGCCCGCTGTATCTTTAAGAGGGTCCCCTACTGTATCACCGACAACGCCGGCTTTGTGCCTCTCGGAACCCTTACCCCTGTTTTTGGCTATATCACGCTCTTCGTCTTCGATCGTCTTTTTGCAGTTATCCCATGCGCCGCCCGCGTTAGACATAAATACGGCAAGGAGCTGACCTGAAAGTATTATACCTGCGAGGAATCCGCCGAGAGCCTCTACCTGAAGGACCAGTCCGACCAGTATCGGCGTGACAACGCTCAATATGGCCAGGCTTATAAGCTCTTTCTGGGCTGCCGTCGTTGAAATAGCGACTGCCTGTTTGTAATCCGGCTTTATCTTACCGTCCAATACGCCAAGTTTAAACTGCCTGCGCACTTCCTGCACTATCAATGATGCCGCGCGGCTTACAGCCTGTATCGAGAATGAAGAGAAGAGCCATGGAAGAGCTCCTCCTATCAACATACCTACAAATACCTGAGGTACGTTTACACGAATACCGAGCGCGTTCAATTGATCGAGGGGCGCCACGCCTAAAGCAGCCTGGACCTTAGTGACATCGACCATATATGATCCAAAAAGAGCTACTGCCGCTATTACGGCGGAACCTATAGCAACTCCCTTTGTGATAGCTTTTGTGGTATTCCCTACTCCGTCCAAGTCGGCCATGATCTGGCGCGCCTCGCGCGTCTCTTTATCGTCTTGGCCATGCCACGCCATCTCTCCGATGCCGTTCGCATTATCGGCTATAGGGCCGAAAGAGTCCATCGCAACGTTGTTGCCCGTAAGGGTCAACATACCTATACCGGTCATCGCGACGCCATAAAGTATATAGGTAACCCTTTCAACTGCGCTGACGCCTGCCATCGATCCGAATATCAATATTGAGCTGAATATGGTGGCTGCAATGACGAGCACCGACCATACTGAAGATTCAAATCCCACAGCTAAACCTGAAAGTATCGTGGTAGCTGGGCCTGTATTGGTGGCCTTCCTTATCTCCTGGACGGGCCTGCCTTCAGTTCCCGTAAAATATTCCGTAAGGCGGTCTATCGCTATAGCGAGCAGCACGCCGACTGTAACTGCGGCAAACGGCCTCCACCATCCACCCGGCACCTGTTGCATATAGAAGAATGCGAGGACGCCGAACATGGCTATCGATATAACAGCCGAGGTAAGAAATCCGCGGAATATGGCGCCCATGGCGTCACCGCTTTTGGCGGGGCTGTCTTTTACTGCGTAAGTACCTATTATAGAGCAAATGACACCGATACCGCGCACGAGCAGCGGGAATATGATCCACTCAAGCCTGTGCGTTATATGGTATAGCGCGAGCGCCAGGATCAAACCGGATACGATAGTAACTTCGTAAGACTCAAATATGTCGGCTGCCATACCGGCGCAGTCACCGACGTTGTCGCCTACGAGGTCAGCGATAACGGCCGGATTGCGCGGATCGTCTTCGGGGATACCTGCCTCTACTTTACCTACAAGGTCAGCCCCTACGTCCGCAGCCTTTGTGAATATACCGCCGCCTACCCTCATGAATAGAGCGAGCAGCGTACCGCCGAAACCGAACCCTAAAAGGGCGTCGGGAGCGGCTATGCCGAATATGATGAATATGATCGTGCCTCCGAAAAGTCCGAGGCCGTCTGTAAGCATGCCTGTAATGGTGCCTGACCTGTAAGCTATACGCAGGGCATCACCGAATGATCTCTTTGAAGCAGCAGCAACGCGCACGTTACCCTGTACGGCCATGCGCATACCGAGCTGGCCTACGATAAGCGAGAATAGCGCGCCCATGATGAATGCCAGAGCTCTACCTATACCTATAATAAGGCGTACAGATGACTCGGACTGGCCTGCAAAACGCTGCATGGCCTCCTGAGACGGCGGAACTATATAGACTGAAAAGAATAACGCAAAGGTAAGTATGCCTATTAAAGGAAGTATCGTGCGCAGCTGTTTACGCAGGTATGCGTCCGCGCCTTCTCTGATCGCGTTCCACACCTCCTGCATCTTTGCGCTTCCCTTGTCTTCCGCGAGGATCTGCTTGCGGAGAAAGAGAGCGTAAAGCAATCCTAATATAGAGACGCCTAAAACGCCCCATATCGCAATCTGCTCAAAGAAAGAAAGCCCTTCAATCATGTTGCTGCTCCTTGTTCTTATCCCTTAATGGTCAGGGATTTTAATGGTAAGTTAAAAAAAAGAACCTCCACCACTCACCATCCAGTGAAAGAGGCTCAAACAAAAAAAATAAAAATGTCTTCCAGCATACAACCTAGAAGACGCCATTGTCTTTAAATATGGCCTAATTTTACCACTTAGTGAAGATTTGTCAATACTAAATTTTGATAAACAATGTTAAGGTATTTCAGCCGCTAAAAGGTGCTTCCAGTAACATGTTAAGGTACTTCAGCGGCTAAAGTCCTCGCTATTCGCTCGGACTTTTTAACGCCGCTTCAGTATCAATTTTACTTCGTAAAACTGGCGTCCCTGGCGTGATTCGAACACGCGACCCTCTGCTTAGAAGGCAGATGCTCTATCCAACTGAGCTACAGGGACTCCTTTACTCCCAACTCACTACTCCCTACTCACTACTAACGATGGTCGGGGCGCTCGGATTTGAACCGAGGACCTCTTGGTCCCAAACCAAGCGCGCTAGCCAGCTGCGCTACGCCCCGGAAAGTCCATAAATTATATCACAAATCCAAAAAACCCCTAAAGGTATTTCTTCAAGAACTCTCTGGCCTTCTTAAGCGCCTTGGATCGGTGGCTCATACGGTCCTTCACTTTTAGCCCGAGAGTCCCGAACGTCTTCTTATATTTAGGTATAAGGAAGAGAGGGTCATATCCGAACCCGTACCGCCCTTTGGGTGAAAACGCTATAAGCCCCTTACACCCTTCCTCTATGGTCTTTACTATCCTGCCGTTATCCGCTATCGCTATTGCGCATACGAACCTGGCCGTCCTCTTCTTAAGAGGCACCCCTTCGAGGAGCCTCAAGACTTTTAAACAATTCTCGTGGTCATTCTTACCCGGCCCGGCAAACCTGGCCGATCTCACACCCGGATCTCCACCCAGCTCATCCACCACAAGGCCCGAATCATCCGCTATCGCTAATCCCTTAACGAATTTCGATATCCTGAGGGCTTTCTTTACGGCATTCTTCTTGAACGTATCACCGTCTTCTCTCACTATAGGAGCTTTGTCGAAACTAGCCAACGACAGTACGTTCGCCTTTACGTTCTTAAGATATCTCTTAAGTTCATGCAGCTTCTTCTGGTTCTTCGTAGCTATTACGATATCCCGATGCATCAAAAGATCCCTTTAAGCGCTTTCTTCTGGATACCGACAAGCTTCTCTATGCCTTTTCTTGCCAATAATATCAGAGAGTCGAGATCGTCTTTCCCGAACGGTTCTCTTTCGGCCGTTCCCTGTATCTCGACGAACTTTCCTGAACCGGTCATTATTATGTTCATGTCCACACCCGCCGTGGAATCCTCTTCGTAATCTAGGTCCAATACAGGTTTACCTTCTATCATGCCTACGCTCACCGCCGCTACATAGTCGGAGACCGGTATACAATCGATGACGCCGTCTTTACGCAGTTTTTCAACCGCCAATATCAGAGATATGAAACTCCCTGTTATGCTGGCGCATCTCGTCCCGCCGTCCGCCTGGATGACATCGCTGTCGAGCCATATGGTCCTCTCGCCGAGCTTTACCGTATCGACGACCGACCTCATAGTCCTGCCTATCAGGCGCTGTATCTCCTGCGTCCTTCCGCCCGACTTGCCCTTCGATGACTCTCTCTGCACCCTCGTCTTGCATGATCGCGGAAGCATCCCATATTCTGCCGTTACCCACCCCGCACCTTTACCTTTAAGAAAAGGCGGCACGGTCGGTTCTACGCTCGCGGTAGAGATGACCTTCGTATTACCGATCTCGATGAGGCATGAGCCTTCGGCGTACTTTATGAAATCTTTCGTTACCTTGACGTCTCTGAGCTCGTTAGGCTTTCTTCCATTTTGCCTTGCCATAAATATCATTCCCTTTCGCGTCTATACCTACAATAAGAGGAAAATCCTCGACTTCAAGCCTGTAAACAGCTTCGGGCCCAAGATCTTTATAGAGCACCACTTTCGATGACTTGACCTTCGTACAAAGAAGCGCTCCTATACCGCCGGTCGCCAGAAAATATACCGCGCCATGCCGTCTGATCGCATCCCGCACTTCTTTCGACCTCTCGCCCTTCCCTATCATGCCGGTTAACCCCAGCTTGATAAGGTGAGGCGTAAAAGGGTCCATTCTTGAACTTGTCGTGGGCCCGCAGGAACCTATAGCCTTGCCCGGTTTCGGAGGCGTCGGACCGGCGTAATAAAGAACGGATCCGTCCAGGTCGAGCGGGATATGCTTCCCGTTCTTTATCAGGCGGAAGAATCTTTCATGCGCTGCGTCCCTTGCGGTGAATATAGTTCCGCTCAACAATACCTCGTCCCCGACCCTTAACTTACTGATATCTTTTTTTGCCAGAGGCGTCTTTATCCTTAT
>JBAYFK010000111.1:0-5862 GCA_041667225.1 Candidatus Omnitrophota bacterium | reverse complement strand
TCTTCCCTTCGAAAGTCTTCTCGGAATCCTTGGTCTTATTGTATTCGTTCAGGATCTTAACAGGGTCAACATAACCGATCTTGTATTCTTTCGCCAGCGCGTCTTTGCCGGAGATCAAAACAAGCGATAATGCAAAAATCACCGCTACCGCCAAAGCTATTCTTCTATTCATACCGCTCCTCCTATTGTTTGTGTCCGTTTTATTTAACGAATCACGCGTTCACTGAATAACCGCTAATATAGCCTGTTAAAATCCGTGGCTCATACTGAAATAAAATTCGCCCTGCTTCTTGTCGTCATAATTGTTAACGAGAGGATAACCGTAATCCAGTTTTACTGGCCCAATCGGCGTCTTTATACGCACGCCTATACCCGCGCCCTGTCTGTAATTGCTGCCTACCGCAAAATCCTCGGCGTGTCTCCATACATTACCAACATCATAAAAGACGGCGCCCTTCAGGAGTTTTTCGTAAATGGGGAATGTGAGCTCCGCATTGCCTATGAGCAGCGCCTCGCCTCCGATAGGATCGTTCGAACCGGGGTCTCTGGGGCCGACCGCACGTTCGCGATATCCGCGGATCGTATTGGCGCCACCGGCGAAGTAACGTTCGTAGATAGGAACCTCGCTGGATTTCCCGTACGCGTTCGCTATACCCATGCGGCCTTTGACCTCCAATACGAGTTTACTGAAAAATGTATGATAAAGAGCGGCAGACCCTGTCCCGCTCACGAAGTCCTTATCGCCGCCGAATATACCGCCGGCATCCTGTATCCCGAGGCTCAGAACGTACCCTTTTGTCGGGATATAGATATTGTCCCTGGTATCCTGTGTGATGACGAACATTGGGCTCGATATCCAATTGGTGCCTTCTTCATTCCTCAAGTCCTGCGACGCGGTATCGGATACGCTGTCGATACGAACCTCTTCCAGCTTATATGTAAGGTCCGCGCGTAAAAATTCCGTCAGCTCTTTACCTAATCTGAAATCGCCTCCGGTACGGCGTTCGTCATACGCCCATCCTATATCCGTCTTCCTTTTGTGCGCCGTCTGGTAGAAATCGAACCCGAACGAATACGGGAAACCGAATATCCACGGGTCTGTCCAGCTGATATTGTAGTTACGCCTTACCATACCGAGTTCCGCCTTGATATTCAGGTCCTGCCCTGCGCCCTGGAATGTGGGGAAATTCAATATGTCGAAATTCCTCTGGTTCACCTCTACGAAACCGACAAGAAAATCTATAGAACTGTATCCGCCGCCGAAGGAGAACTCTCCCGTCTTCGCTTCTTTGACATTCACTATGAGGTCCTGGAACTTCGGGTCGCTGGTATCTTCCGTATCGAAGCTTACATCTTCGAAGAGGCCGAGGTTATACAGCCTCTCCTTGGAACGCTTTATCTTGTTGCCGTCGAACTTATTACCCGGGTATATCTTCAACTCTCTCCTGATAACGATGTCCCTTGTCTTTGAATTCCCGCGAACCTCTATCTTGCCGACATAGACGAGATCTTTGGCGTCGATGGTATATGCGACGTCAATCTTGCCGGTCTCCTGGTTGAGCGTCCTCTCGATGTCGATGGTAGCGTTCATATATCCGTATTGGCTATAATACTGTTTCACCATAGTAGCATCGAACCTTAACGCTCTGTTCGAAAAAGGCTTATCGCCCTTCATCGCCATCTTCGATCTCACGTCTTTTTCCGCGAGGACCAGGTTGCCTTTTACTTCCAAGTCGCCTACGAGATACTGCTTTCCTTCATTGACGTCGATAGTTATATAGAGGAGCTTCCCGTCTTCGCTGTAATCCATCTTTGGCGTCGTCTCGACATCGAGATAACCCTCATCGTCATAAAGCGCCCTTATCCTCTCAAGATCATCCTGGAATACGTCTTCTTTGAATATACCGGGCCTTATAAAGAACCATGCCGGTTATGTCTCCAGCGCTTTCAGGATCTTCTGTGAGGGGATGGCTTTGTTGCCGGTTATGGCGATCTTCACTACCTTTATGTGGCTCTTCTCATCCACAGTTATCATGATCTTGGCCTTGTTGAGCTCCTTACCTACATCAAGTTTATAGGTAACGTCGACCATGGGATAGCCTTTTTTGATGTAAAGGGCTTTTATCTCTGCGATGTCGCTGGCGAGTAAAGACATGTTAAGCATCTCGTCTTTCTTCGATTTCATTACGGCCTGGAGTTTTGGAGCGCGAAATACTTTATTGCCTTCGAAAGTTATATCTTCTATGACGGGTTTTTCCTCGATGATGAAAGTGACCTCGACTGAGTCGGCGCTATCGGTAACATCTATCGAAACGTTGGTGAAATATTCCGTCGCGTAAAGCCTCTTCAGGTCCTCGTTCAAGATCTCCTGGCTGTAACCATCTCCAACCTTTGTCCTGACCTTCGACTTGATGGTATCATCGCTTATCGCTTTGTTCCCCTTAACGTTTACGCTGGTCACAGGCTTTCCATCCCTGTCGGCCTGGGCATAGATACCGTTAGCCATGACGAACTGCGATAACAAAAAAACAGCAACAAACAGGATAACTCTATACGCTTTTATCATACGTTCTCCATGTCCATATCCGCGCTCACGAATTCTTCTGTCCTGGTAGCCAGGTTCTCAAATCTCACAAACTCTTTTATGAACGCAAGGTCAAATTCACCGACCGGCCCGTTCCTCTGTTTCGCTATATTCACTTTGGCCAGCCCTCTATTCTCTTCTGTCGGATTATAGTATTCTTCCCTCATTAAAAGTATGACTACGTCCGCGTCCTGTTCTATCGCTCCGGATTCCCTTAGGTCGGATAGCTGCGGCTTGTGGTGCTCCCTCGATTCTACTGCGCGTGAAAGCTGGCTGATGGCGATGAGCGGAACGTTCAATTCCCTGGCCAGCGCCTTAAGAGAGCGGGATATCTCCGATATCTCCTGCTGCCTCGAATCGGCTTTTACGTGCCCCTGCATAAGCTGAAGATAGTCGAGGACTATGAGCTTTATATCATGCTGGGCTTTAAGCCGCCTTGCCTTGGCGCGTAATTCCATGACCGAGATACCCGGTGTGTCGTCGATGAATATAGGGGCTTCCGAAAGTTTCCCCGCTGCGGTGACGAGTTTGGGCCAGTCGGTCTGCGATAAGAACCCTGTTCTCACTTTATGCGCGTCTACCTTTGCGTGAGAGCATAGCGTCCTCTGGACAAGCTGCTCTTTTGACATTTCAAGGCTGAAGAATGCTACGGGTTTCTTTTCGACTACGCCTATATGTTCCACTATGCAGGAAGCGAACGCGCTCTTCCCCATGGACGGACGGCCGGCTACTATTATAAGGTCCGAAGGCTGCAAGCCCGCTGTTTTTATATCAAGGTCCCTGTACCCCGTCGACAATCCGGTGACATGTTCTTTCCGCTGATAAAGGTTATCGATCGTCTCGATAGAATTCTTGATCACGTCCTTAAGAAGAGTGATCCTCGATTCGACCTTCTTCGAGGAGATATCGAATATGATCCTCTCCGCCTTATCGAGTAGATAGTCGACTTCCTGGGATGGATCGTAACATTCCGATACTATCTGTGTGGCTGAATTGATGAGATTACGAAGGACGCCCTTCTCTTTCACTATCTTCGCATAATGGGTAATATTGGCGGCGGTCGGAACGCTCGAGGCGATGGCAGTTATTGCGGACGGCCCGCCCACTTCGTCGAGCGAGTTCGTCTTCCTGAGCTCCTCCATGAGAGTGATAAGATCGACGGCTTTATTGTCGTCATAAAGCTTCGTCATGGCGGAATAAATCTTTTTATTGGAATCTTTATAAAAAAACGACGGGTCAAGGATCTCGATAGCATACGAGATCGCTTCGCGGTCCAAAAGCATAGAACCCAGAACGGCTGTTTCAGCCTCCAGGTTCTGCGGTTGTAATTTTTCTACGGATTCTTGGGGTGGCATTATGTATAAGTTCTGGTCCGATCTTTACCGGTGAACGTTTTTTACTCTTTGACTACCCAGACTCTTAAGTTGCCTTTGATCTCCGGAAGCACCTTCACTGTCACCTGATATGTCCCAAGCTTCTTTATGGGTTCCGGTAGCTCGATATCTTTCTTATCTACTGTTATGCCTTCTGTCGCCAACGAACTTGCTATCATATCGGAAGTGACAGAGCCGAACAGTTTTTCCTCTTCGCCGGCCTGGGCGCTTATCGTTATAGACAAGGCCGATATCTTATCCGCTAGGGCTTTTGCCTCTTCTACTTTTTTAGCCTCTATAACGGCCTGTTTCTTCTTCAGGGCGTCGAGACACTTCATATTCCCCGGAGTCGCGTCTTTTGCCTTCTTATTCGGGATGAGAAAATTCCTCGCGTAGCCCTCTTTAACGGTGACGACGTCCCCGATCTTCCCTAACCTATCTACATTTTCAAGCAGTATGACCTTCATATCGTATCAGCTCCTAAAAGATTTCTGTTTTATTGAGACTTATTCTGCCACAAAAGGCACTAATGCGGCTACACGCGCTCTCTTTACCGCACGCGCCAGCAGTCTCTGATGTCTTGCGCAATTACCCGATATCCTCGAGGGTACTATCTTGCCTCTTTCCGTCATGAACTTCTGGAATCTCGGATAATCGAGATAATTTATTTCCGTTATCTTTTCCATGCAGAATTTGCACGGTTTTTTCTTGAATACCTTTTTCTTCAGCGGTTCTCTCTTACCTCTCTTCTTCTCTTTCTTAAGCTCAAATCTTGGCATATTGTTCTCCTAGAACGGTATCTCTTCCGTGTTACTGTTGGTTTTACCTTTTGCGCCGCCGGCAGCGCCGACATCCGGGACCGGCTCTATATCCTCATTAAGATTTATGGAATCTATCTCTTCGTGCGGCATTCCTTTAGACGGGGCCTGCTTACCGGCTGACTCTCCAGTACCTTGCCCTGCACCGCTTCTAAGGAATTGCACATTATCCGCTATGACTTCGACCGTGGAACGTTTTTGGCCGTCGGTCGTCTCCCAGTTACGCGACTGTATCCTTCCTTCGACAAAGACCGGACTTCCTTTAGCCAGATATTCGCCGCATACCTCAGCCCTGCGCCCCCACACTACTATCCTTATAAAAGACGCTTCCTCTTTCTTTTCGCCATCCTGGCCCTTATAGACCCTGTTGACAGCCAATGTAAAAGTCGCCACGGCGGTACCGCTGGGCACATATCGCAGCTCCGGATCTCTTGTAAGGTTACCTATCAAAAGTACTTTGTTCAGGCTGGCTGCCATTGCAAAACCCTCCGGGAAAGATGCTACTTTACGGTTATCATGGTCCTCAAAATATCGGCGTTAAGCTTGTATATGCCCTCTATTTTGAGTAAGTTTGCGGGCTCAACATCGAAATCCAGCTTATAATAATAAGCTTCTTTTACCTTCTTTATCTTATATGCAAGCTGTTTCTTGCCCCAATTCTCTTCTTTTTTTATGGTGCCGCCGTGCTTGATAATGGCGTCATTTACCGCTTTGAAGACGTTCTTGGCGTCTTCTTCCTTAAGGTCCGGCCTTATAATAAATACTCCATCGTAACTGTTCATATTCCT
This sequence comes from Candidatus Omnitrophota bacterium, assembly GCA_041667225.1. Taxonomy (GTDB): domain Bacteria; phylum Omnitrophota; class Gorgyraeia; order 2-01-FULL-45-10; family 2-01-FULL-45-10; genus JBAYFK01. The sequence goes on along the minus strand of JBAYFK010000111.1, from coordinate 299 downwards.
CCTTAGATATCTTAATTATTTATGGATATTAACATACAATAGTCAATAAAGCAACGATTATTTAAGAGGTACCTACCCGCACCGTATTGAATTTCGTCATGGTCTTTTCTGTACCATTCTTGATCCAATAGAGCACCGCGTCCTTGACCAGAGATATCACGTGCTGGACATGCTTGTGATCCTTCCTCTTAAAAGGGGTCAATACATATCCTGATATGTCCCCTTTATGGACTTCGGTCGCAATACCTACCCTGAGACGCGCGAAATCGCTGGTACCGAGCTCTTCTATTATGGAAACG
>JBAYFK010000110.1:0-5865 GCA_041667225.1 Candidatus Omnitrophota bacterium | reverse complement strand
TATTGGGTAAAGCCCGTCCCGGCGATATGGGTTTCGATATAGTACACATAAATCTTCACAAGACTTTCTCGACCCCGCACGGCGGGGGAGGCCCCGGAGCCGGCCCGGTCGGAGTCAGGGGACCGCTCGTTGAGCTTTTACCTATTCCGCGGGTCGGGGAGCGTCCCGACGGCACGTACGCCTTGAATTATCATAAACCGAAGTCGATAGGTTTCATGGCGCCTTTCTACGGAAATTTCAGCGTCATCTTAAAAACTTATGCTTACATAATGTTCCTCGGCGCGTCCGGACTCATCTCGGCCTCGGAACACGCGGTCCTTAACGCCAATTACTGCAGGGCGCTGCTTAAAAAGTATTTCGATCTGCCTTACGACAGGATGTGCATGCATGAGTTCGTACTTTCGGCCGAAAAGCAGAAAGCGGCCACCGGCGTAAGCGCGCTCGATATAGCGAAATTCCTTATAGATAAAGGTTACCATCCGCCTACGATCTATTTTCCCCTGATAGTGCACGAGGCGATCATGATCGAGCCTACGGAGACAGAGTCTAAAGAGACTCTCGATGAATTTATTGAAGTGATGATAGAAGCTTCCAGGGTAGCCCAGTCCGAACCCCAGAAGATAAAAGACTCGCCCGTCTGCATGCCCGTCAAAAGGCTCGACGAGACTAAGGCGGCGCGTGATCTGAAGCTCAGGTGGCAGCCTTCCTAGATGAAACCAAGATGGCGTTTAGTGTTGAACGGGTATAACGACGCTTATTCAAATATGGCCGTCGATGAGGCGATGCTTGAGAGCTATCGCAGCGGCGGCACGCTGCCTACCATAAGGATATACGGCTGGGACCCGCAGGGCATATCGCTCGGGTTCTTCCAGGACCCGGACGCTGTACTTTATACGGATAAGTGCGTTGAAGAGAATTTGCAGTTCGTAAGGCGCCTGACCGGGGGCGAGGCGATATTTCACGGCGACGGCATCACCTACAGCATCGTATGCTCGACGAAAGATCTCAACCTTCCGCGGTCGGTAAAAGAGAGCTACCTTACAATATGCCTCTTTTTGATAAATTTTTATAAATCCCTGGGAGCGCAGGCTAGCTTTTTTTCCTGGCGGAATAAGAAATGCCCGGGGCTGAAACGTTCCGATTTCTGTTTTGCCGCCCAACAGGATTTCGATATAGCGGTCGACGGGAAGAAGATCGGCGGTAATGCGCAGAAACGCCACAGGGAAGTGATCTTCCAGCACGGATCGATCCCGATCCAGATGGATATCGCGAAGATCGGCCGATACTTTCGCGAAGACCTGGCGGGCGTTGAGAAGCGCATCATGACCCTTACAGACATAACACGTTCACCTTTGGCGTTCAGCGCCGCGTCCACTATGCTGTCCGGTTCTTTTGCGAAGACGTTCGGCGTCGACCTTGTAGAGGAGGAGCTCTCTCTTCTCGAACTCAGTAACGCGGCCGGCTTAAGGGATAATAAATATTCTACCAAAGAATGGAACTATGCTAAGAAAGCCGGAGTGGTTAAATAAGAAGGTCCACCTTAAGGTGTGCGCTGGGCTGCATAATTTCCTGAGCGGCATGAGCCTGCATACTGTATGCCGCGAAGCGATGTGCCCCAATATTTCAGAATGTTCAGAACAGGGCATCGCCACCATACTTATCCTCGGGAAGACCTGCACCAGGAACTGCAAATTCTGCGCCATATTGAAAGGCAGGCCTCTTGCGCCGGATCCCAGGGAACCGGCAAAGACCGCAGCGGCGATCCTGAAGATGGGCTTGAAGCACGTCGTCATTACGAGCGTAACGAGAGATGATATATCTGACGGCGGAGCAGATCATTTCGCGAAGACCGTAAAAGAGGTGCGGCGGGAGTGCCGAGGTATTACGATCGAAGTGCTCGTCCCGGATTTTCTCGGCATTCCGTCTTCTGTCCGTAAAGTGGTCGAGTCCGGCCCCGATATATTCGCCCATAATATCGAGACCGTTCCGCGGCTCTACCCGCAGGCGCGCCAGATGGCAGATTATAGCCGGTCGCTCGATGTCCTGTCGTCGGCAAAGAAGATCGGCGGCGGAATGAAGACCAAATCCGGTATCATGCTGGGATTGGGCGAGAGCGAGGATGAAGTTATTAAGGTATTTTCCGACTTGAGGAAAGTACAGTGCGATTTTTTAAGTATTGGCCAATATCTCGCCCCGAGCCATAAACATTACAAGGTGGCGGAGTATATTCATCCGGACAGGTTCGATCAATATAAAGATAAGGCTCTCGAGGCAGGATTTCAGCATGTCGAGAGCGGCCCGTACGTGCGCAGTTCCTATATGGCGTCGAAGTATACCGATAAAAAATAGGGAGCCACGAGCCCTGAAATTTGATATAATATCAGCTCTTATAACAGGAGGATTAAATGGCAGTAGATATGGAGCAGTTGAAGAAATATTTAGAGATCGCCCAGGATAAAGAGTTCTCACCGGAAGAGATAAGCGAGATGGAAGGTTTACGCGAAACGATACTGGACCTGTCGCAGAAAGAATTCGCTAAAGAGAAAGCTCTCGAACAGATATTGATAAATATCGAGAACGCTCTTGTAAAATGCGGTAAACTTGAAGCCTCGGAAGTGACTTTCCTGAAATAGTATATCCGCAGATATTAAATAGAAGACTTATTCTCATTAAACTATGAAGAAGATAGCCGTCATATCGTTATCGGTAATCATTGTCATATCGGCGCTGGGATCATGCATGCACTATGCCCGGCGCTGCGATTATGCCAAGGGGGCCGTCATACAGGCCAGGGAGAGAAGGCGGTGCGAGGCGCTCGATAAGAAACAGGCGCTCGCCAAGAGGAAGGCTGCCTGGAAGGTCCTGAAGAGCGGCATAGAACGCGAGATACGCTCGCTTAACGGCAATGTAGGATTGGTGGTAAAAGACCTCGACATGAACTGGGAGATCGTCTGCAACAAAGATCTGCCCATCCCTTCGGCGAGCATAGTCAAGATACCCATAATGCTCTCGTACTTTTACGCCGAGAAAGAGGGCAGGGTAAGATTGAGCGGCAAGATAAAGCTCAAAAGGTCGGACAAGACCGACGGTTCCGGGCTCCTGAAGAACGCCGCCGCGGGAAGCGAGTACTCGATAAGAGACCTCCTCTATATGATGATCTCTTATAGCGACAATACCGCAGCCAATATGCTCATAGATACGCTCGGCGTCGACAAACTCAACGCATATTTCCGCAGGATGGGCCTCAAACATACAAATCTTTCCAGGAAGATGATGGATTTCAAGGCCAGGAAGAAAGGCGTAGAGAATTACACCACCGCGCGGGACATGGCTTACATCATGGAGCAGTTATACCGCGGCAAATTCCTGAATAAGAACGTCTCCCGGCAGGCGCTTAATATTCTCGCCAGCCAGTATATAAAAGACCGTATACCAAAGATGCTCCCCTCCGAGACCATAGTCGCCCATAAGACGGGCCTCGAGAACGGATTATGCCACGACGTAGGTATAGTGTATACTGATAAGGGCAACTTCCTGATAACGGCCCTGACAAAACATCCTTACAAGAGCGCCAGGCCCATGAAAGGCCTCATAGCGAGAATATCGCTTCTCACATATAATTATTATAAGAGCTTATAGTCCGCCTATATATATTTTTATAGAGAGTTTTCGGGTTAAAGGATATAATCGGTATGCGCGGCGCCTGTAGCGTAACGGATAACGCGTTGGCCTCCGAAGCCATGTATGGCGGTTCGATTCCGCCCAGGCGCGCCAAATTTGCTTTTACCCCAGCCTCTTCTGGAAACGCATCGAACTCAATACGATGACCGCGACGCCGATAACGAGCAGCGCTAGCATCTCTTCCCACAGGACTTCGACCCCGACCCCTTTTAAAAATATGCTTCTTATTATGGTGAGGTAATATCTCTGAGGGTTGAGATACGTGAGGTATTGTATGATGATGGGCATATTCTCGATCGGATAGGCGAATCCCGAAAGAAGGGTCGCCGGAAAATTGAAGAGGAAGACCGACATCATAGCCTCCTGCTGGGTAGCGCACATAGTGGAGAGGAAGAGCCCCGCCCCAAGCGTCGTCAAAAGATACAATATCGTACATAGCAATAGGAGCGGAATGCTGCCCCGCAGCGGGACGTCGAACCAGAAAAATCCGACGAGCGTTATGAGCGTGACCTGCATTATCGCTATAAGCCCGAACGGCAAGATCTTTCCCACGATAAGTTCGACGGGTTTGATTGGGCTGACTATGAGCTGCTCCATAGTCCCTATCTCTTTCTCCCTGACTATCGCCATCGCGGAGAGAAGGAGGGACATTATCGTCACGATCAGGACTATGACGCCGGGCAGGTAATAGTTGCGGCTCTCGAGGTTCGCGTTGAACCAGCGCCTGTCGCGCAGGTCTACGCTGGAGATCGCGGCCTTGTATCCCATATAGACCTGGGCGCGTTCATTGAGGACGCGTAAATTGTAATTCATGATGATACTGTTCGCGTAGTTCATGATTATAGAAGCGGCGTTCGAATCCGTGCCGTCTATGATCATCTGTACTTCCGCCGGTTTATTTCCCGCCAGATCGCGCGTGAAACCTTTGCTGAATTTCAGGACGGCAAGCACCTTGGATTCGTCTATGAGCTGGTTGACCTGCGCCTCTTCCTTCAGGTAGTGCTTGATATCGAAATATTTTGAATATGAAAAGTCATGTATGAGTGAGCGGGTCTCTTTGGTGTTGTCGTTGTCATATACGGCTATAGGGACATGGGTGATGTCCATAGTGGCCGCGTATCCGAAGATCAGTATCTGGATGAGCGGCGATACGAATATCACTCCCCGCATCCGCGGGTCGCGGAATATCTGGAGGAACTCTTTTTTAAGTATCGCGAATATTCTATCGAACATGGTCAGATTATCTTCTTTTTAAATTTCTTTATAGCCGCCCCGGCCATCAAATAAGTGAAGAGCACCAGGCACAGGGTCTCGAACCACAGGTCCAATATCCCTATGTCCTTAAGGTATATGCCCCTCAATATGGTTATGAAGTATCTCGCAGGTATAAAATAGGTGAACGCCTGGATCACCTTCGGCATGTTGAATATCTCATACGTGAACCCCGACAGAAGGAATGTCGGCAAAAATGATATCAAGAGGGCCATTTGGCTGGCCATGAGCTGGCTTTTCGCTACGGTGGAGATGTAGATACCCAGGGCGAGCGCGCCCGTCAGGAATACGGAGCTTAAGATGAATAATAAGAAGACGCTTCCCCGCAAAGGCACGTCAAAAACGAATTTACCTAAAATGACCGCTATGGCGAGATCGAGGAGCCCGATCAGGAAGTAAGGAATGAATTTTCCTATGATAAGTTCCGCCGGCCTGACCGGAGTGGATATCAGTTGTTCCATCGTCCCGCGCTCCCATTCCCGCGCTACGGTCAGTGATGTAAGGAGCGCGGCGATGATCATCATTATGATGGCTATGAGCCCGGGCACGATAAAATTCTTCGAAGCAAAATCCTGGTTGAACCATATCCGCGGTTTGAAGTCGAGCGTATTGACGTTAGGGTACCCGGACTTCTGCAGGGCGTTGGAGACGATGTTCACATTAAATGCGTTCACGACGCCCGTCACGTAACCGAGGGCGACCTGCGCGGTATTGGAATCGCTGGCGTCGAGTATCACCTGCACCTGCGCCGCTTGTCCGGAATTCAGGTGATGGGAGAAGTTTTTATCTATCACCATCCCGATCATCGCCCTGCCGTAATTGATATCTTTTTCGATATCGCGGTAATTGTCGTAATAATGATTTATTCTGAAATATCTGGAGTTGTTGAAATTGAGCAGGAAATCGACGGAC
>JBAYFK010000109.1:0-5907 GCA_041667225.1 Candidatus Omnitrophota bacterium | reverse complement strand
CTTATCAAGGATATCGTCTATTTTTGAATCTACGCTGACGGAGAATACGTTGCTGCGCGGCGTCATTACGGATCGAACTATGGTCTTTCCGAAGTCGAATACCCGTGTAAGCATGCGGAATTTCTCTTTATGAAGAACACCTTCCTCTTCGCCTATTTTAATAAGGGCCCTTATCTCTTCCTCAGTAACAAGTGATTGGCGGCCTTCAGCTTTTCCTCCGACAATACGTATTATGAATTCGGTTACGAGTTCGAATATCCTCACTATCGGGGCGGAGACCGTCATCAGGTGACGAGTCGGCCTTGCCATTATCCACGCTATCTTTTCAGGATCCCTGGCAGCAACGGTCTTGGCTGTAACTTCAACTATGATGATCAGTCCAGCCGAGATAGCCGTAGCCAAAAACATAACCCACTGGCCTTCACCCGCCAGCCTGATCAGGTTGGCTGTTACAATGACCGCTATGAGAGCGCCTACGATATTATTAGAGACGAGTATCGTTCCGAAGAACTTCGCCGGCATCTTTAATATCTTCATTATGAGCATTGCTGTCTTGGAGCCCTCGGAAGATAGCCTGCGAAGCCTCAGACGGCTTACTGCGACAAGGGATATCTCGGAAGCCGCGGTTATGGCCACCACTACCAGCAGTATCAGCAATATGGTTATTTCAATTATATTGGTCATGGTTTTAGTATCCCGCCCGACACGATGAGTTTGATGCCCTGTTCAACAGGCATGTCCAGGATCTTCACATCTTTTTTCGGAACGAGTATGAGAAAACCGGTAAACGGGCTCGGGGTCGTAGCTATGAACACGTGCACAAGCTCCTCACCTGCTTTTTCTTGGGCCTCCTTAAAACCGTCGTTCGTTATAAAACCTATGGACCAGATACCTTTTGACGGATACTCTACCATAACTACCTTCTTGAACGAAGGCTTGTCTTTGGAGAAGAACGAATCTATGATCTGCTTGGCAGGCATATATATTTGCCGTATGAACGGGAACTTCAGGAACCACCGTTCGAGCAGATGTAAAAGCTTCTTCCCGAAAAAATTGGTGGCTACAAACCCTATCGCCAGTATTGTCAGTACCCCTAGGATAAACCCAAGCCCCGGTATCGCAAATCCGAGATGCTTTTTTAAATAGAAGTTGATGAGCTTACCCCATATCCCGTCGATAAACTGGAATATCACATACAGCAGGTAGACCGTTATGAACGTCGGAAGCGCGACCAAAAGGCCCGTAAAAAAATACTTTCTCAAATTTCGCATAATGGCGCTCCCTTATCTGCCCAGTACTTTGAGTATCCCTCTCGCCAACCCCGAACTGAGGTCTATCTCCCTGAAATTTATCTTAAGCTCCATGAGGAGCGTGACCAGCTCGTCCAGGGTCTCGGAACGCGATAATTTATAACCGGTATGGAATAGCGTATCCTTACCAAGCTTATCCAGAAAATCTATCTGCTCCCTTGACAGGAACGTTACTATCCTCACCTTTTCCCTGGACATGTCGATCGTTGGGGCCGCATCCACCGTGACCTTATTGATCGCTTTTATAAGGTCTTCCACTTCTACAGGCTTTGAAATGTAATAGCCTTCGCCTATGAGATTCTTATGCTTCTCTATCTCCTCTTCTTTTATGATAGCCGTCAGGAATATGATCGGTATATTTTTGGTATCCTTCCCGTTCCTGAGCTCTGAGGCTATGTCTATACCGCTCTTCCCCGGCATCATTATGTCGAGAAGAACTACGTCGGGCCGCGTCTCTTTTATCATCTTCACCGCGTCCCTGCTTTCACTGCAAACGGTCACCTGCATATCCTTATCTTTTTCCAGATTCTTCTTTAGAAAAAAACAAAGGTCCTTATCATCATCCACCATCATGATCTTCTTCATGGCTCTACTCTCCTTTTTTTATTTCATTATCGGTAATATTATCCTTATGGTCGTCCCCTTACCGGATTCGCTGGTTATTACAAGACGGCCGTTATTGTTATCGACAACGGTCTTCGCTATGAACAGTCCGAGGCCCGTACCTTTCCTATCCCTTTTTGTTGTAAAGAACGGCTCGAACATCTTTGCCATATCCTCCTTGTCTATTCCCTCTCCCGTATCACAGACCTCTATCACACAATGACCATGTTTAGCCGGAAACTCGGGCATATCGGTCTCAAAGATCCTGATCCTTACGCTTCCTCCATGCTCAGGCATGGCCTCAACCGCATTCATCAATATATTTATAAGGACCTGAACGAGCTGGTTCTGGTCCACGTTCACATAAACCTCGTCCTTCGCAAGCTCAGTGGTAATACTCACGTTCGAAGGCACCCTGTATTTAAAAAGCGACAAAGAATTTGTGATGAGATCATTAGGATTCGTCTTCTCCTTCTTCAGAGCCGAAGGCCTTGCGAATTTCAAAAGGTCGTGCAGAACGGTATCCGCTTTCAGCGTCGCCTCTTTTATCTTTTCGATAGCTATGCGTATCTCGTCATCGCAGCCCTCGAGTTCGCTTCCTAAAAATTCCATGCCTCCAAGAATGATACCGAGAGGGTTCTTTATCTCATGCGCGATCCCGGCCGAGAACCTGCCCAGAGCCGCCAGTTTCTCCGACTGGACAAGGTTATGCTGCGCCGCCTTCAGTTCAAGGTATGTCTGCTTCAAGGCCTCTTCGGCGCGCTTGCGCTCCGTTATATCCATGATAGCGCCTACTATACCTGTGACCTTACCTTCTGTATCCGCATACGTCGCCTTGCTGAATACGACATCGTGCATAGTGCCGTCGGGGTATTGAACAGACTTTTCGTATATCTGTACTCCCGGATCAGCGAGAAGCTCTTCGTCTTTAGCCAGATACACGCTGGCGGCTTCCTTTGGAAAAATATCTGCAATGCTCTTCCCTACGATATCGCTCTTAGGATACCCTGCAAATTTTTCGAAGGCAGTATTGCACCCTCTGTATATACCGCTCATGTCTTTAAAAAATATGGGGTTCGGTATCGAATCTATAAGCCTCTGTAAAAATATAAGCTGCGTTTCAAGCTGTTTTTCAGCCTGCTTTATCTCAGTAATGTCCCTCATGACCGAAGCGAAAAAATCTACGCTGCCATACTGCACCTTATGGGCTATTACTACCTGAGAGACCGATATCTCGCGGCCGTCCGGAAGCTTCATAGCGCTCTCACCGCTCCAGACACCCATCCGCATCGCTATCGGAAGCGCCTTCTCCGTGACAACGGACCCGGCCCATGCGGGATAATAATCGAGCATCTTTGTATGAGAGACCTTGGCATCCTCTTTTATACCGAGCTTATCCCTCATAGCGCGGTTCATGTACTGGACCTTACCTTCCATATCGACTATGAACGCGCAGTCGCTCGTCGCTTCGATTATGGTCGCCAGGCGTGTCCTGGCATTCTCTATAAGTTTACGCTCAGTGATATCCTCCATGACACCGTCTATATATTGGATACTGCCGTCTTCATCGAACTGGACCCTTGCCGTGATCGAGCACCATATGAGAGCGCCATTCTTCTTCTTGAGCCGGACTTCCTCATCTTTTATAAAGCCTTTCTGTACCACCTGTGATATGAGCTGCTGCTGTTCGGCCGGGTCCAGGAAATGCGCCGATACGGGCAGCTTTAAAAAGTCTTCTATGGAATCATAGCCCAATATCCTTGCGCCTGTTAAGTTCGAATGGATGAACTTTCCGTCAAGATCGGCCGTAATCCTGAAAACTCCTATGGCGAGGTTATCTACCAGCGAGCGGTATCTTTCTTCGCTCGCTATCAGGGCTTCCTCGGCAAACTTGCGTTCCGTGATATCCATTATGCTCACGGCAGCTCCAGCGTAATCACCATCTTCATCGGCAAGAGGCGATATGTCTATATCCGCGAATAGGCGCGTACCGGCCTTGGTGATGAACTGGAATTCATGCTGATCCCTTATACCGCGCCTGCACGCCTCCAGGTCCTCCCTGCAGTTCTTTATCCCTTCTTCATCCATGAAAGAAAAGAAGTGTCTGCCTATCATCTCCTCGGCCTTATATCCCAGCATCCTGGCCATTGAAGGGTTTATAAAGGTGGTAAAAGAATGCCTGTCAAGCACCCATATGCCTTCTCTCGAGTTTTCTATAAGGTCACGGTATTTTTTTTCGCTTTCGCGCAGCGCCACTTCTATCTTCTCACGCGCTTCTATATCCCGTTCCATGATGCTCTTGGCATTGCTGAGATTCACAACAAGCTTCTGGATCTTCATGTCTGTTTCGATATCGAATATGAATAATATCTTTGTCAGGCTGAATGCCGCTATAAAAGCAGTTATAGCGCGAAAGACCTGTATATGAACGCCCACGAGGGAGTAGAAAGTTTCGTAATTGATAACTGAGGCAGGAAAAAAATCCGCGCGCGGCACTATAAACCCTGCAAATAAACCGTAAAAGAAGAACGATGATGCCGCCAATTTCAGGTTCTTTCTGACCCTCTCAAGATTCTTGGCGCCGAATTCGGGCACTTGAAGTATTAAAGCATAAGAGGTCAAAAATATTCCGGGTATAGCGAGAAGATACCGCGAATAAATGTCTTCCATTAAGAATTTTTCGCGTGTAGTAAAGATAGCTGCGATACAAAATATAAATAGAGCAGAAGGCAGCAGTTTCAGGAACTTAAACTTTTTATCACACATCATATTGGCTGCGAATTGAAGAAGAAAAAAGAACGAAAGAGGAAGGGTTATAGCGCGGAAAATTTGAAGCATCGAAACTGCGGATCGATCTGAACTCGCGATCATCATGAACATCTCGATCCACTCATTGATACCGTGAAGCAGACCGAAAAGAGCGATCAGCCAAAGTTCACTAGTCAATTTGAACGTGCTGCTTTTTTTTGGATATATGATTATGGAAAGGCCAATGATGAAAAAAGATAATCCATATAAAAAGAATATCAATATCATTAAGGTCGCCTATGTAATAAATTGTTATTAATATAGTATATACCCTATAGAATCACTATTGTCAAGGATAGAAACAAAAAAATAGTCAAATGATAAAAGTGTAAAAAAATAGCATTTTCGTCGGTAAAAAACAAGTCTTTTGCACAATTGCACAAAATATCATTATGCACCTTGACTTATAAGGTATTATACAGTATACTTATATTAGAATTAAGGAAACAAACAGGTGGCTAAAATGATCCCAAAATCCAAAAGAGAACTGAATGTAGTAATAATGATAGCGCTGATACTATTATCAAGCGCTTCGTTCTCTTTTGCCCTGCCAACTGTTGATGAGATCAAAGAAGGCACTGCAACTATCACTGTTGATGAGTCCGGAACTAATATGACCATCAACGCAAGTAACAACGCCATCATCAACTACTCCTCTTTCAACATCAATGAAAATGAATCTTTAAACGTAATGCTTCCTGATGCAAGCTCTCAAATATTAAATAGAGTAACCGGAAGTTCAATGAGTAACATATATGGCTCCCTCACTTGTAATGGGCTTTTTGTTTTAGTGAATGTCAATGGTATCAATGTTGGACCTAATGCTCATATTGATGTAGCTCGATTAATTCTTTCAACAAGAGATATATCTGATTCAGATTTCTTAAGCGCTAACTATAGATTCCAAAAACTTTCACCAGAACAAGCTGATGCACTGTTACTCAATGCTGGTAACATAAATATCAGAGAAGGCGGTTTTGGAGTATTGATATCTGGTGCTATTGAAAACAAAGGCGTCATCATTGCACCAATGGGCAAGATAGTTCTTGCTGGTTGTAATGCTGTAAAACTTGATATAGCTGGTAACGGACTTATATCAATAGCTATTGAAGAAGGTTCAGCCAAAGAAGTATTAGACTACCAGGGTAGGCCTATAACAGACCAGATAAAGAATACAGGAACTCTG
>JBAYFK010000108.1:0-5978 GCA_041667225.1 Candidatus Omnitrophota bacterium | reverse complement strand
GTGCCGCAGCCGATTATGCCTGTTCGTATCATCTTCATATAGAAAATAAGGTTATCATAATGCCTATTGCCCAGTCAAGGCATTAATAACATGTAGGGACAAGGCATGCCTTGTCCCTACAATTGCCAATAAATAAACCGGAAATTATGCCGATGCGTAGACTTGTTCTACCAACTCGTAGAGTTTACGAAGCTCGTTCGGGTCGAACTGTACCGTCTTAGGCAGTACGCGTATGATCCTCTGGCTCAACATGTCCTGGAGAGCCGCCGGAGGTATAGGCGCGTCAGCGATCGCGTTATAGAGGCGGATGATCTCTTTTTCATCGGCCTTTAACGCCGCCATCATCGAAATGGTCGCAGCCTCGAATACGGGCAGATAACTGAAAGGCCCGGCGGTCGAATCGTCGATGGCCGTGATCCATGCCTTCCCCGCTATGGAATCGAACTTGTTCGCGACGAGGTTCGCCTCTTTGGCGACCACGAATGTAAAGCTAAGATCCGCGTCGAGCTCTATCAATTTCGACGCCAGCACCATGCCTTTTGCTCTTGTTATACGCAGGTTCTTGAAGAGCTTGTTGCCATTAGCATCCGTCAGCTTCTCGATCTGGTCGATCGCCGTATATATCGGCATCATCTGCGTCTTCTGGGCTTCTCCTATATCCGTATCTATACCCAGATCCACTACCTGGTCCGGATTCTCCGTCAATAAACGGATGAGGTTATTCTTGAATACTTCGGCGCGCCCTATCTGGGCTTCCGAAACCTCTTTCATGAAAGCTCCCTGGGTCTGGGCCTTCGAAGGCTCGGGAGATTCCGTTCCGGCGACGATATGTTCTATCGCCCAATCTGCTCCAAGTTCTACTTCTCTAGGCAGGTTAGCGCTCTCCTTCAGGGCCTTCATATCTTCCAGATGGTCCGGGCCGTTTATATAACCTATCGAGACCGCAGCAAGACGCCTTAATGTATCGGCAGCAGAAGTGTCTCTTGCTATCTCGACCAAACGCGGCGCGGCCTCTTTCATGCGCAACTTTCCCGCCCAGTATACAGAGGTCCTTAACGTCCTGGGATTGTCGGATGACAGCCCGGCAAGGATGACGTCTTTACCTAAGGAAGAGCCCATCACCTTTTCCCTGGCGAATTCCGTCGCATATATTATAGTGAATATCCGGCGGTTATCTTCGTTCCTATCGATGCCGCGGGCGAATATTATCTCGACTCGCCTCTCTATCTCGGCCTTTTCCGCAGGAGTAGGCGAATCCAGGAGGCGGGCCTTTTCTTCCATGATGGCTGCCGTGGCGAACCTGTTGGCCTCAAATGTAGACGTATGTTTTCCGGATATGACCTGTTGTATCAGCCAGTCTGCGTTGGCTATCGCTGTATCGGCAACGTCTCCGGCCACCATATAACGCCAGTCGCTGCTCCGGTCGAATATCTCTTTCTCGCCTCTCGTAATAGAATAGATTATCTCTTCTTTGGAGAAATATATACCTCCGCCGTTCGCGATAGGGCCGTCGAATAGGCCTATGCCGTATTTAGCGAATAATGCTTCGAGCCCCGACGCCACAGAGTTGTTGGCGCCTTCATTATACAGCTTAGTCCCGGCCTCATGCATGCGCTTTACATCGTCTTCCGATAAGATAAAAGTGCCTCTAGCCGACGGTATGAGGATGTCAGCCCCGCAGAAATACGCGTCGCGCGGATTCTTTATATAGGTATATTTGCCGCTCTTGATCTCTTCCTTGAACATCTCCTGTACATCAAAATTCCTGTCGAGCTTCTTTTCGCGTATCCTCTCCACGATATCGAGGAGCTTCGCTTTATCAAGGCCTTCTTTGCAGTAGATAGAACCGGTGCCGTTCCCGACGAGCTGGATATTGAGTTTTGCGAATATCTCGGGGTGGCTCTTTGCCAGATACCAGATATTCCCGCCGCCTACATCGCCCAGGCCCATTATCGCGAGGGTCAGTTTGCCGCTCTCGATCGTATTTAAATTATATGTAGCGCGTATGTAATCGCTTGAGAGAGCCGTAAGCATCGTCTCGACCACGCCGATACTCGTCGCCGTCCACTCTTCATGGGGGAATGTCCCGTAAACTTTGGGATCGCGGCTCGTCGTCGCAAGAAGTCCCGTATCTTTCATGCCGAACTGCCTTAGGGCATCGGTCTTCTCTTCTTCTATCCAGGCCATCTCATCGTAACCCATCTCTGTGTCGGGGCCTGCTATGTATAACTTCATGAGAGATCCGGCAAGTATGGACGAGGCGACCCAGTCTTTCACGAACTCTTCCTTGCTCGCTTCTCTTGTCCCGAGGAATATGGTCTTGCCGCCGTCAAAGTATACTTCCCAGAAAGGATTCTTGTAATACATGGCTTCGGCCAGGCGTACGCCTTCATTTAAGAGCGGGTCGAGGTTCTTGGCGGGATTACCTTTAAATTTCTCTTCCATGCTTTCGATACCGGATTCTCCGACCCTGTACCACCTGCAGCCGCCTTTTGAAAGTACATAGTTCTCATTCTTTGTCTTGGAGAATACGGAAGTGATGGCGACGCCGTTCGGCGAGACCGTCAATACTATGAAACGCGGTTTTTCTTTGCCCTTATAACTGCTGAAGACGCTGCCCTTGAATATAAAAGTGGCGGGAAGCGTATGTTTTTTACCCTCGCGCTCGTAGCTGAACCTGCGCCCGTCATTGACGTTCGAAGCTACGAGGTTCGCCAGGATATCTTCTCTCGATATAGAATCCCCGTCGGGAAGAAGCTGTTTCATGTAATCTACCGCCACATTGAGCTCACCCTTGCCGACGGTCGCCAAGGGCCCCAATATCTGATCTATCTTTATTCTTACTGTTCCTATCTCATCCCATGACATCTCATAACGGGATAACTCATCGATTGAATATATTTCGGCTATGACCGGCGGGGAGAGGTTCCGGATATCGCTTGAAAGGATATATTTGTAAGCCTTCTCCGACCTGTCGACCGTGATGAGGCCTATCTTCTCGAGCATATCGAGCTCTTTACGGACGGTCGTCTCTGAGTATGTAGCTCCTGTGCCGGGGTATTTAATACGGCTATCCTTGAACTCCTGGTACGTCACGGGCCTGTCTTTGAAATTGTCGTAAAATGCTTGCAAACCGGAAGCGATCGAGCCCTTAGCGGGCATCTCGTTGACAGGAGCACTCTCTTTATTGGCCACGGCCGAATCCCACTGCCTAAGATAGACGGCTCCGGTAAGGCGCGCGTCCAGTATCCTGCTTGAAGGGACCGAATTTGCCTGATAATGGGATAAGTATACGATCGGATCCATGCCCAGTTCTTTCGGTTTGTCTACAAGAGCGGTCTTGAGCGCCTTCAGATAAGCTGCCGCTACGAGTTTATTCAATTCCGGATCGTAGCTGCCTTTCCTTAACTTAAAGAGCTGGTCTTCCGGTATTTGAATATCAGGTATGATAACACCGCCCTCGCCAAGAACATCAGGATTAAAACGTATGCCCTGATTCACAAGGTTACCTTCTCCGCGGGGCCATGGCGGCGCCACCTCTATACCTGCGCAAGCCAATATGTCGGCCTCGGAATTACCGGCGGCTTCTGTATTCGGGTCTGAGTCCTGTATCTGCATATCACTCGCGGCGAGGACCGCTCTTTGGTCTTCCACATTCATATCGCACTGGAATATGAAACGCCCGGAAAATTCGCCCTGCCTTCTTTGCAGTTCATCATACAGATAGGCATAAGTCTCTTCCACAGCGGGTTCGCGCGCTACGTTAAGTCCGATAACGACCTGGACCCCCATCTTTACGAGTTCTCTTATATTGTCGGGTGATAAAGCCCTCTGGCGTCCGGCTTTCTCTTCTACACCGCGGCCTGTATAAGATACAACGGGCAGGTTTGGATCCAGCTTGACCTTTGCGCCGGCGACCTTACCCCATCCGAATCTTTGGTTTGCTTTCTCTTTCGCGAGGCGCTTCGATACCATGACCTGATCGTTCGTCGGAGCCTCAACATCCACATCAGCGCCCGCAGCTTCTTTCATGATGGCCCTGAAAGGGCCTGCAGTAATGGCTCGTACATCGCCGTTAGTGACAGCTATTATATCCGGCCCGTTCCAATGGGGCCCGTGATCGTAATGGAATAGATAGAGATCATCAACATGCTTGGCGGCTACACCGCCTACCCAATTGGCCGTCCTGATACCCGCGGAGCTAAAATCGAATACCGGGACAAATCCCTCTCTATGATGCCTGAAGTATTTCCAATGCTCATTAGGTATGCCTAAATACGTCATAACGTTTTCCGGGCTGGTCCTGCCGTATGAATCATCGTCAAAATAGACGCGATTATAATAAGTGTGGGTGGTAAAAGCTACAAGCCCCTCTTTTATCAGCGGGAAGTTCTCGCCCATGTATCCTTCTTTTACGAAGTACGGCGCCAATCCCAGCTGCCCGTCGTTCCAATGCGTAACAGGCGCCCTCCAATCCTTATCCTGCGCCTTTATTCGTCCTTCTACACGCTCTTCCAGCATCGCAGACGCAGCAGAGAAGAATGCCGAATACTCCTCCATCGTGCAAAGGTCGGGCCTCTCCCTCTCCTTGTAATGGTATAGGCCTTCCGTATAGTACGGGATCTCGCCCTCTTTTTGCCACTGGCCAAACCCTTTTATCAGGTATGTCTCGATACCAAAACGGTTCACGCCTCGATAGCATATAGCTAAAGCTTTTTGCGCCCCGACAGGTACCGCGAATCTGTCCACTTCCTGAAGTTTATTCTCATCTTTACCCTCGTACGCGCCGAGTATCTTGTCATAATCCTGAACGACGTCGAACTTCCCGGTATCCCTGTTCTTTCCGTGGTAGTAATAGGGTTCTACGTGGATAAGCGGTATGCCCTGCGCTTTCAACAGTTCATGCATACTGAGGCCATGGAACTGCATGACCCTCCCTAGCCCGCCCGCCGGGTTCCATATCTCGCTCGATATCTGCCAAACCCTGCGCCCTTTCAGGTGCGGCACCTGGCGCATTGCCCAATCATCGGGGATATCTTTTTCGAGCATGAGCATTATAGAATCGACTACCTGCAGGTCACGCAAATGCCTGTTCTTTGTAAGGTTCAATGTAGTAAGAAGCTTGCTCTGTTCTTCTTTGCTCAATAGATTAACTGCGCGTAATATAGGATAGCAACCCTCTACCGGATATCTTGGACGACTCAACAATGTGTCATTGCACTCTGCGAGAAAATTGCCGAGTTTTGACTGGCTTTTCTGGCTGAGGACTTCATGCAGCCTCCCGAGAAGATACTGCCAGTCGTCACTCACCATTGCCCTGCGCTCAGCATTACACTCCCTGATCGCCGCGCCGAGTTTGTTCAGAGGATGATCTTCGAGCTCTTTGAGAGACATCCAGTTCAATTCCTGCTCAGTAAGGCCCCAGAAAACAAATGCCTGCAGTCTCAACGCTTCAAGATGCGTAAGGATATTACCTTCGATATCGTTCGACCTGGGATCGAGGGAAGAACGCATGGCTGTATAAAGTTCGTGGAAAGCCGCTTCTATGCTATGGGCCGCGAGCGGATTGTCCGAATCGAGGAACTCTTCTCCCAAGCCTATAGCCCGCTGTGTGCCGAAACCATAATAATAGCGGCCGGGATTCTCATATATGGACTGCGTCACGCCTATCCTGCGCCCGTCTTTACCGCTTTTGAAATCTGCGAGTGTCTCGAGAAGGGGGTTCTTGATCTTTTCCGGTATGTTGGCGCGACGTAAAATAAACTCGAGATGATGCAGTGTCTTATCCATCTGGGGGAACTTATTCCAGGATGTAATGGAGGCGGCGTTCACTTCTTCATTAGTGAATCCATGTCCGATGAGCGGCGAACCGGAACCTGCCGGAGCCGTGAGGCCTACCCTCTGGATACTAAAGACATCGCTTCTTACGAATACATCTTCGTACTTGGCGGAGCCCGGTTCCTGGACGAGCGTTTCGG
>JBAYFK010000107.1:0-5984 GCA_041667225.1 Candidatus Omnitrophota bacterium | reverse complement strand
CCCAGATGGAGTTTAAGCTGCTGGTGACGCTGATGGAAAGGATGGGCCGCGTCCAGACAAGGGACAAGCTTTTAACGGATGTCTGGGATATAGATACGAGCGTAGATACGCGAACTATCGATACGCACGTGAAGCGCCTCAGGGAAAAGCTTGGCAGATCCGGCGATCTCATCGAAACCATAAGAGGCCTCGGCTACAAATTCAAGGAAGAAGATGAGAATTAGGATCTATTGGAAGCTGACCCTTGTTTTTTGCTCGCTCATAATAGCCTTACTTACCGCATCGCATTTTTATCTGAATACCCGCCTAAAATCTTATGTTCAAACCCGGATAGAGGATAGTCTTAAAAAAGACCTCTCATTGAATAAAGACCTTCTGGATAATGAACTCAGCCCGAAAATGGGATCTCCCGACATAGACGATCTTGCCGACAGGATCGGCCGGAGTTTGGGTATACGGGTGACCATTATCGACACGTTAGGCGCTGTCATCGGAGATTCTGAAGTAGGCAAGGGTGATCTCGCGCGTCTTGAAAATCATATACAAAGGCCCGAGGTCCGGGATGCCCTGCAAAAAGGCTTTGGACAGAGCAGGCGTTTCAGTACAAGCATAAGAAGAGATATGCTATATATGGCGATCCCCCTGGGCGAAAACTCCATTACCGGCATATTGAGGCTGTCCATCCCGCTTTCCGATATTAAGCTCATCGAGTCGGAGATGTTTAGGACCATAAGCATAACCATGGTTTTTGCTATCCTGGCCACTTTGATCGCCACTTTCTTCGTTTCGGTAATGATATCGAGGCCGCTATACGAAATGTCCATGATAGCCAAGCGCCTCGCGAATGGGGATTTTTCGCGAAAGGCGACTATCCGCTCAAATGACGAGACCGGCGACCTGGCAAAAGCGTTAAACGACATGGCTTATGAGATAAATGCCAAGGTGGAGAGCATATCATCGGAAAAGGCCAGGTTCGAAGCGATATTGTCTAGCATGTTCGAAGGAGTGATGCTTACGAACGGGAGGGGCGAGATCATATTGGTGAACCCCTCGGTCAGAAAGCTCTTCTTCATCGATTCGGCTCCGGAGGGTAAGAGGCCTTTGGAGGTCATGCGCAATAATGCGATACAGAATATCGTAGAAAGGATATTACTGGAGAACCGGCCATTCGCCCAGGAGGTCATCGTCAACACGCCGGAACAAAAGGCTATAATGATAAGCGGCTCGCCCGTTATAAAAGACGGCACCGCAGAAGGCGCGGTCCTCGTCTTCCACGATATTACCGAGTTAAAACGGCTTGAGGATATCCGTAAAGACTTTGTCGCCAACGTCTCTCACGAGCTGCGCACACCAATATCGAGTATAAAAGGTTATTCGGAAACTATCCTGGACGGCAAAGTTGAAGATAAGGATACTCTGAAGGAGTTTATAGGGATCATCTACCAGGATAGTAATCGCCTGGCCAATCTTATCGATGACCTGCTTGACCTCTCAAGGATAGAATCCGGCAAGATGAAGATGGAGTTCGGCCCATTGGACATAAAGCCGGCGGCGGAGCGTTGTGTAAATGTATTGGAGAGGGCTGCCGCCAAGAAGTCTCTTGCCATAAAAGTGGAAATGCCCTCCGGCCTGCCAAAAGCGCTGGGCGACGAAAAAAGGCTTTCGCAGGTCTTCCTGAACATCATAGATAACGCCATAAAGTATACTCCCGAAAAAGGGTCTATAACGATAAAAGCCGCTCAAATTGAAAAATTCATACAGGTCGACATATCCGATACGGGGATCGGCATTTCGGAAAAAGACCTGCCCAGGATATTTGAACGGTTCTACAGAGTAGATAAGGCCCGTTCCCGAGAACTCGGCGGAACGGGATTAGGACTATCCATCGTCAAACATATCATTCAAGCCCACAACGGCCAGGTATGGGTGCAGTCTACCCCGGGCCTGGGCTCCACGGTCAGTTTTACCATTCCCACGGTTTAAAATCTCATAAAAAAAGCGCTTTATAAAGTTCACACACAATTCACAAATCCTCAATAATTTTGTCACTTCAAAAAGCTATACTCTCATTGATCAAAAAAGAGAGGTGACAAATGGTAAACATCATTCCTCAGATAACAATAGCGGCTGCCTTATTATTTATCATTACCTTAATAATGCTCTGCTATGCAAAACCCCGCAAAGACCAATCGGATTTTATTATAGGCTTATTGAATAAGCTCGGCGAAGAAGAGACGCGTGACGAGAGGAGTGTATGCGGCAAAAAAAGAGGATATTGATAGTAGACGACGAAAAGCAGCTGGTATCGCTCGTCAAGCTTCATATGGAGATGTCCGGTTATGAGGTCATGTCCGCTATTGATGGTGAAAGCGCCTTGGCTATAGCCAGGGAAGAGAAGCCGGATCTAATAATATTGGACCTGATGATACCTAAGGTAGACGGGTTGGAAGTATGCAGGCGTCTCAGGACGGAACCCGGAACTAAAACGGTTTACGTAATAATGCTTACTGCGCTTTCGGAAACGACCGATAAGCTGAAAGGTTTTGAATGCGGCGCCGATGACTATGTGACCAAGCCGTTCAGCCCTAGGGAGCTTGTAGCGCGCGTGAATAGGCTGCTCAACAAAATGGGTATAGGTGAGGACCAGGATCATGATTAAGACACTGATGGTAAAGATGGCCGAAGCGGTCAAAGATTTCTTCAAAGAGATCTATTGCGCCGAGGTTGACAATATCAATAACTTTTATAAACAGTACAGATAATAAATAGGCCCCGAATCCCTAAGAGAGGAGGTGAAACATGTTTGAAGATGAACTGATAATCGGGAGCGTTAGAGCTCAGACAGACCGCCTTAAAGAGATCCTGTCCCAGATAGAGAATGACGAAAGATGGAAAGAGAACCGGCTGTATTATGCCAAAGAGATGCATGACATAGAGAGAAATCTGAGACGGATACGAAAGGCGGACTTAGAGCCTACAAATAGAAGTAACTAGATGATAGGTAAATATAACAATGATCATTAATAGGAGAAAAATAATGAAAAGGATATGGTTAGCAGCGGCTATAGCGGCCTTTTTCCTGCTGGCCGCCGGGACTCCGGCGCAGGCGGGCGAGGTAGATGTGTTGGTGCAGAAGCTGGTGGAGAAGAACATTCTCTCGCCGGCAGAAGCGCAGATCATCCTGGATGAGACAAAGCTCCAGGTATCGAAGGATCTTGCGCAGCAGAAATCATACGCAGTGCCCGACTGGACCCAGAAAGTCAAGATGAGCGGAGACCTCCGTGTCAGGACGCAGGGTGATTGGGGCAAGAGCAATACCACGACGAACGGCGGCACAAATAACGGTATCAAAGATCAGCGCTGGAGAAACCGTATAAGAGGGCGTTTCGCGCTTGAGGGAAAGGTAAATGACTTTACGTATATTGGCACACGCTTTGCGGGCGGCGCGACAAATCCACGTTCGACCAACGATACGATGGACGGATACTGGTCAAAAGATTACGTGATGTTCGACCAGTACTACACGCGTTTTGAGGTTCCGCAGGACATAGTGCGTAAATACGGCGGCATATATTTCAATGATATCAAGCTTTGGGCCGGAAGGTTCCCGATACCTTTCAATTATTCGGAACTTGTTTGGGATTCCGACATAAATCCTACGGGCGTAGGGCTGCAATATCAGGGGCCTGATATTGTGACCGGCGTCCTTCCGACAATAATGCCGTATTCGAACCTCGGCATGTTGTGGTTGGACGAATCGGGCGTTTATAATACCGATCCGATGCTCTGGGCGATGCAGATAGGCGCAAAGACGGAACCGTTCGGGCCTTTCAATTCGACACTTAACCTGTCGACTGCCATATACAACTACGCGAACTTAAAGGATAAGACTCCTCTGAACGGCGCAGGCACGAACTCAAGAGTGACTATAGCTGATATAGGCGGCCTGGGCAGAGCTTCTACGGCGTCGCCTCTATTGGGTAAATTGAAATACGAGTATAACGTCCTGGATCTGCTTCTGAGCGTAGATAATACCAGATTCCTCGAATGGGATTTCCCGCACGGACTATACGCAGATTTTATAACCAATCTGAGCGTCCACGAAGCCAGTAAGAACAAAGGCTTTCTCGTAGGCGGTTATATAGGTAAGAAGAAACTAAAAGAGCCCGGGGATTGGAAGGCAAGGCTCGAGTGGCGGTATACAGAGCGCGATGCTATTCCGGACTTCATGCCCGACTCCGATATGTATGGATTCGGAACATGGACGAGCAATACTGCGGCTGTAACCGGCGGTATCCCCAACTGGGGGAGTAACGGATATCCTGTAGAGGGCGGCACGAACGGCAAAGGTATCAATACGGCGCTCGAATATCAACTCTTCAAGAATACGACGCTCAATCTCGAATACTATTGGATGAAGCCGATAAGTTCGAACAATAAGACAGATCCCTGGCACGAGCTCCAGCTGGACGTTGTGACCAAGTTCTAAATTTACGGGTAATTTAAAAGGAGAGATCAAAATGAAGAGACTAATTGCATCGATCGCAGCCTGCTCGCTCTTGATGTTATGTTCGGGCGTGTCAGCGGCTGCCGAAGAGATGATCCAGGTGAAAGGGTCCGATACCCTGATAAATTTAGTGCAGAAGATGGCGGAAATATACATGGCAAAGAATTCCGGAGCGTCTATAGCGGTTACCGGGGGAGGATCGGGAACCGGTATAGCGGCCCTTGTGAACAAAAAGTGTGACATAGCCAACGCCTCCAGACAGATAAAGTCGAAAGAGGTGGAAGACGCCAACAAGAAAGGGGTCGATCCTAAAAGGGTTGTCGTCGCGATCGACGGTTTAAGCATAGTAGTGAATGCCGATAACCCCGTAGATAAGCTGACCATGGACCAGATAGGAAAGATCTATCGAGGCGAAGTGAAGAACTGGAGCGAGCTTGGTGGGAATGACGCTCCGGTCACCCTTTACGGAAGGCAGTCCAATTCCGGAACGTACGACTTTATGAAAGAGGTCGTCATGAAGGGCGAATATTCGCCCGCTCTTAAGAGCATGAACGGCAATGCCCAGATAGTAGAGGCGATCGCCCAGGACCAGTCCGGCATAGGTTACGTCGGGGTCGGTTATGTGAAAGGCGCCTCCGGGATAAAGGTGCTGAAAGTAGCCCAGAACGTGAGCATGGGATATTTCAGCCCTCTAAATGCTCTTGATGTCAAAAGCGGCAGATATCCGGTAACGAGGCCTTTGAACCAGTATATCAACGGCATACCAAAAGGCGTTACAAAAGGTTTTATCGAATTCGAATTGAGCGCTGAAGGGCAGGCTATCGTAGAAAAAGAAGGTTTTTTCGCGATACCGGAAGAGTACCAGAAGTATAATGACGAAACATTGGGCAAGTCGAACGAGCTGCGCGACAGCCACGAATCGTCAACAGACAAAAATGAAGGGGCCGGATAACAGATATCATCCGGCATTAAAAGCATGAATATGAGGACAGGCCATGGTTAAAAATAAAAAATTCAAAGAAAACTTTATCCATGGCCTGTTCTTTGTCAATGGCATCCTGGTGGTGGCGGTACTTATAGGTATATTTACATTGTTAGTGAACAAGTCGATACCCGCTTTTCGAGAGATACGCCTGGGCGAATTTTTATTCAGCGCCAGCTGGAATCCAACAGCAACTTTTGTAGAGCCCTCTTACGGCATATTATCAATGTTCGTAAGTACGCTCCTGGTATCCGTCGGCGCGCTCATCATAGCGCTTCCGCTGGGAATAGGAGCGGCGGCGTACTTATCGGACGTGGCGAGCCAGCGCGTGAGAGAGATAACGAAGCCCATAATAGAGATACTGGCCGGGATACCTTCCGTCGTCATCGGATTTTTGGGGATCGTTCTTGTGGGGCCGGTCATTTCCAGGGTATTCCATATTCCCAATGGTTTGAACGCTCTTAATGGAGCAGTGCTTCTTGCCGTCATGGCATT
>JBAYFK010000106.1:0-6044 GCA_041667225.1 Candidatus Omnitrophota bacterium | reverse complement strand
CCTCCTCCGCCGCCACCTCCGCCGCCACCGCCAAATCCGCCGCCGCCAAACCCACCACTGCTTCCGCCAAATCCGCCGCCATAACCGCCATACCCGCTGCCCGACCCATACCACGCCCCTTTATAACGTCTTGCATTGGCATTAATGACCATGGTTATAACTATAAAACCGATAAAGATGACTAAGAACGCAATATCCGGAAGGCTTTGCCGGGCCGGGGCTACAGCGACAAGCCCGTTCAATATAACATTCTGGTCTTTGGCGATGATCCCGGCGATCGCCGACACTCCAATGTAAAGCCCCTCGCCGTACCTTTTATCTTTAAAATACGGGACCATGTAAGAACGGCCTATGCTGCCGCAACGGCCGTCAGGTAAAATGCCCTCAAGACCATATCCCGTCTCGATCCGCCAACGGCGCTCGTCAATAGCGACGAGCACTATAGCGCCGTTATCTTTACCCTTCTTGCCCGGCTTCCAGGAATCCATGAGTTTGAGAGTATATTCGCGCTCATCGAGAGGTGCGATCGATCTTACTGTTACTACGAATATTTCGGCCGTCGTTTTCGATTCAAGCTCGGATAAAATGGATTCGAGCTTCTCTCTGTATTCCTGAGAAATAACATCAGCACGGTCGTTGACCCATCCGGACGGCTTGCCGATCTCATCGGCAAGAAGAGAGCCTGAAAATAAGGATGTAATAAGTATAGCGATAAAAAAACATCTCATCATCATTTTTGATATCAGAGTTTATCTACCTGGGCTATGATATCCTCCAGGTCCTGGGTGATCGAGGCCAGCATCTCATCCAGTTCTTTGTCGCTCAGCTTCAGGTTGTTTTTCTTGGCTTCCATGGCTTTAGAGACGTTGGTTATGTCAATACCGAATTCACGCGCCACGTCGTTCAGTACCTCGCTGGTCCTTGCGTGCGGCGCCCCTTTCATCCTCATGACGTTGCGCAGGATATGCGAGAGCGATGTGATGAATTTAAATAGGGTCTCTCTTTTTGCGCCGGTATTGAAGGCCGCCAAATAAGCTCGTTTGATATTTATGAGTTTGGACCTCAGTTCGTGCTCGCACTGAAATCTGAGATTGCGAAGGTCGATCTTGATATCTTTAAGGACATCTTTGCCGAATATGACAACATGGTCGTCGCGCATGTCGAGAAATTCGATCGGAAATACGTCGAGCGATTTTTTTATATAATCTTCTGTGAAGAATACCGGAGAGATGGGAGCGAATACGTTCTTCCGGAGACGCTCTTTTATCTTCGAAAGGCTGGCTAGCGATGTGTCATCAAGTACCACAACTGCATCGATGCGCGATACGCCGTTAATGAAAGTGCCTTTTGCCGCGCTACCGTATGTCATTACTGAAACAAGAGAACTGCCGTAGGTATTTTTCAGCATACAGACGAACTCATTAAGAGCGTCTGTCATCTTCTGGGGTAGAACGGTATCCGTCATAGGATCTCCCTTTGGTCAGTTATGCTATTTCCGCCTCGATCTTATTGATCAGTCCAGATATCTCTTTTATAATGCCGGACGAAACCATTTTAGAGAACTCTATGTCCCTTTTGAGAGATTTGAGCGTGCTTAAATATCGCCTTACTGTAGCAACTCTCTTCTTGCGTCTGGCGTCTTCGGGGTCAAGCTCCTCCCGCTGCTTCATCATGCAGCACAGGTCTTTTTTTACTTCCCGAGCGTCCTTACCGTTATCGAGAACATCGGTCTTAAGCTTTGCGTAATCATCCGCGTCTATGTCTTTTTTGCTTTTAGCCAGGCGCAGCACGTTGACGGATTCATAGCTCGGGACCGCGGCCACTTCCTCCGAATCATTATAATCCTTCTTCAGGTATATAGGCTCTTCTTTTTCAAGGAAGTAATAAGACTTGAGCAGCTTGAGAGCCGTCTGCTTCTTTATTCCTATCTCTTTCGCGGTATAGGCGTCGAATGTAAGATATCCCCAGTCCTTATAAAGCTTATCTTTCCATACGGAATAGAGGGACTGTCCAAGCTCGATCCACGACGTCTTGAAGTTCTTTGCGCTGTTCAATATTCTATAACGGATAGAGCTCTCGTCTATATCCTGCATCCTGCTACTTATCTTTTCAAGTGATTTCGTCTGTAACCTTTCCATTAAGTTTCCTTATTTATTTTTTTGTGAATAGACATGGAAGCCCTGACAGGCTTTGTTACAAGAGATTATATATCAAATCCAGTTTTTTTTACATTATTTTATTATATATAGATGATATCTTGAAGTGTGTGGCGGGGGATCCGGCCTACAATCTGGGGTCATTATGTTCTTTATAGGGGGCGCGATCTTTTTTACCGGCGAGCTCACCGCTGAATTTCATGCCGCTAGCATCCTGTTTGGAGGCCTTTATCTTCAATCTTTCAGCAACTTCGGTGTCGCCCAATATCTTATCTTTCTCGGTAATAAAGGTAAGTTTTTCTCTCGTTAACTTGTTGTACCATTCCGTTATGCATTCAAGGGCAGGTTTATTCTGGGGAGTATAGCCTTTATTTTTAGGCCCCCCCGAGCCGGGATAAGTGTTCCAGTTCCACCAGTATACACCGAGGAACCAGGGCTTATCCCAGAATGTTTCGAAGAGCGCTTTATAACATTTTGCCTGAAGCTCAGTATTGGGCGCTCCAACCGTTCCGTCTTCCCATGGCTTCGTTGCGGCCGTTCCCGAACTCGTATAGCCGCACTCAGTAAAGACTATGGGCTTGTTCACCTTGCGCTGGAAAGTTTCTATTTCGCCAAGCCACTTTTCCCAGCCTTGCCGCAGATCTTCTTCCGACGGATCGGATTTGTTTGCGAGAGGAAAATATGCGTCTATTCCTACGTAATCGAGCTCATCCCAAAACTCGACATTGGAGTACTCGTCCCAGTTCGCGGCATACACAAGCTGGCCGCGGAATACTTTTTTTATTTTCGGTAATATCTTATCTTTCCAGTAGGATGTTTTTGTCGTGGCGAACGTCAATTCCGTTCCTACGCAGAAAAATTCCGCGCCTTCGTCATTGGCGATATTGGCATAGCGGACGACAAATTTCTGATAGTTGGAGAACCATTCTTCCCACTTCTCTTCCGAATTGAATCCGATATCCGATCGGTTATTCCCGTCCCCGGATATGAGATCTATATGAGGCTTTAACATAACGCTCATGCCGTGTTGGCGGGCTTCTCTTATGACGTGTTTTACGCTTGCGTCTGATGGCGTTCTCTCGGTCCGTTCGATCTCGATCGAATTGTATTCCTGTTGATACCAGGTCACGACTATGGATACGGATGTTATGCCTGCATCGGCCATAGCCTTGATCGACTCATCAGAGGCTGCAGACATAAAAGAGTCCTTAGACCATGTAACGTATGTCATACCCTTTTGGAATAGCGGATATTGATTAGGGACGGTGTTCATGCCCTTCGCGGGCATAACGTAAATGGAGATGGTCAGTAGTGTGATTATTGCAGTTATCCTTAATAATATTTTCTTCATTTTCACCCATCAGTTGGGCAAACACGAAAGGATGGGCAAAAACAAATGCCGGTCCAAACTTTTCCGGCATCGGTTCATTTCGGTAGCCTGGCTGCCTTACTCCGGATTGACGGGGTTTAGGCCCATGGCTTTGCGTGCCCACTCTTTCGAATGGTTTGCCTTTATCGTTTTGAACAAGAAATCTTATATCATCTAAAGATCTGCTTTACCACTACTTTAACTATACATCATTATAGGCATCTTTCAAGTAAGAAAAACCAACTTTTTTAAAACCTTACATTTAGTTTTTCTTCTCTTTTATTATAATACCGTATGTCTGCTTTTCCGCCGGTGGGATATCGATTTCCCATGGGCGCGCATATTCGAACGTTATCGCGAACCTGCCGGGGGCAATAGCCCGGAACTTCCACTTCTCCCGCCCGCCGGCTCCGGGCAGCCTTTTGTTGCCGGTCACATATTCTGCGCTCGTCAAGACTATCCTGTCTGGATCAAGGAGAGTTACGATCTTCCAACTATAGCCAGTCGTTATGTTCGATTTAAGCTCTATCGTAAAATTTTCGCCGACATATGTCTCAACAATATTATTGATCAGCTCATATTCCTTATCCTCAGCGGGTTCGGCGCATATAAACCCCTGGCCTATCGCCATGAGTATAAGGAGTGCCGCGATACTTATTCTCAAAACTATTTTCCCATCACTTCGAATTGGAAATTATCTATTTTATCTTCCCCAAGGTCAAGGCCGCTCTCATACATATTGTCGTCGATCTTTTTGTTCCACACGACCCTGGCTTTTTTGTATACAGGATATTTTATCGCCGGGCTCACTATAAGCATCTCTAGAGATCCGGACAGTTCGGGCGCGTGGTTACTGATGATCCCGGCGCCTTTAAGCGATATATCTTTCAGGATGTATGGCGTCTCCGGTATGCTCTTGCCCGTTATGGTGCCGGACCCTTCGACTACGAACCTTTCGTGCTGCCTTCTATTCGGGCTAAGGTCTGCCGGTTCAACATGCATCGACTTGATACTTTCGATAAGCTCCTCGAGCTCGAGCGCCAGACCCTCGCTATCGATACTGATCTCCGTCATCCGGCTCTTTAATGCCTTGTCGTGTTCAGTGCCTCTGTCGAGAAACTCCATGAAGCATTGCATATACGACGAGATTATCTTTACTCTGTTCATGCAAGCCGTGACGGTCCCTATCATCCCTTCTGCAACATCCCCCTTAATCCTTTCCATAGCTCCCTCCTGGTTAATTTCCCATATAAATGAAAAAAAGCGTTAGATTTAGTCTAACGCCTTCTATATTGTGTACTCCGTAATTTTTTATAGCCATAATAACCTCATAAGCGCCTCTTTAGGTTATGAGATCATCATACATCCATATCCTCGTTAAGTCAAATAAAAAAACATGGTTAAAAGGCTTTTTGCGCGTATGTGGTTAGATGCCGCTTATGGGACGTTTCGGACCTGTATCCGATAGCCGAAAGGAGCTTCTCGAGTTCATGGCACGTCTTCTCGCCATTCACTTCGTGATATGATGCCAACGCCAGACGGACGTTGTTCTCTTTCAGCGTCTTCGCCGCCCCTTTGACGGCTTCTATCTCAGCGCCTTCCACATCCATCTTTATAAAATCGATCTTGTTAAGGCCCAGCCTCTGCGCTTCACTGTCTATGCTTACAACGGATACCTTATGAAACGTCTTATTGTGAGTATTTTGGTTGAAGAAGTTGGCCCCCTTATCCCCGCCGCTGAATTCCAGTGCCGTATCGTCGCTCCATACGCCCTTATTTACCAATATGACATTATTGAGGGCGTTCAAGTTAATATTTTCGCAGAGCCTTTTGAACGCAGTCGGATCCGGTTCATAAGCTACGACCTTCCCTGTCTTGCCTACAGCCTTTGCCGCGTAGAGCGTAAAATCTCCGACGTATGCGCCGCAATCCATTATTACATCGCCTGTCTTCGGAGTGTACTGCGCCAGATATCCCCGCAGAGACCTTTTCAGGTCGTCTGTGATATTCTCATAACATTTGAACGAGACCCCCTCCTCGAACGCATATGTATAGCAACCTTTTTTATAATATACGCGGAAGTCGTTCTCTTTAAAATGTTTCAAATTGTAGTAGAGGCTGAAATAAGCCCCTTTTAGGGTATCTCTGACCGGACCGGGAGGTATGAGGTTATATACGACTTTATTAAATTTTGCGCACATGTTCCCTCTTCGTTATCAGACGCTGAAGCGGATATTCATTATATCGCCGTCTTCCACGACATAATCCTTGCCCTTCAGATAAAATTTTCCCGATGATTTAAGGGCTTCTTCGCTGCCGGCTGTTTTCAGCTCCGCATACTTCATTACTTCCGCGCGGATGAAACCTTTTTGAAGATCAGAATGTATGGCGCCGGCAGCTTCAGGGGCAGTCGAACGGGCGCGCACGGTCCACTGTCTTACCTCATCAGCTCCGACGGTAAAAAATGATATCAGGTCCAGGGCCTTTATGCAAAGACGGGTGAGCTTGCTCATGGCGCT
>JBAYFK010000105.1:0-6059 GCA_041667225.1 Candidatus Omnitrophota bacterium | reverse complement strand
GGAGTTTGGTGATATCCGCCTCGTCAACGCCGCCGAGCCTGTCTATGTTGGCGTCGCGCATCTCCTGCGCGTCAACGCCGAGCTCGAAATATTTGACCATCTTGGTCAAAACTTCCACATCGGCATTATTCCAATTATGACTATCGATATCGTAGAAATCGAACCTGTCGCTGTTATAATAATCGAACAGTTTTATATCGTTCTCGTTCACATATCCGTCACCGTTTATGTCGGCCTTCCTTAGGGCCTCCATATCATAGCCTGCGGGTAAGCTGGTGGCAGCGAATCTGGCCACGAGGTCTATCGCCTCCCCGTCGTAATGGTCCACTACGCCGTCGGGTTCCTGCTCAGGGCCTGTGATATCCGCCTTCGCGAACGAGATGATCGCTTCATTGATGATGTACAGGTCGGCCTGGTCTATCTCACCCGCTTTTACCTTGTCCGTAAGAGCTGTCAGGCGGACCAGCGCGTCGCCCGTAACAAGGGCTTTGGCCGCGGCGATGAATTCGGCTACCGTCATTTGATCCGTCACGGTGACGCCGTTCAATGCGGCCAGCACTTCGGCATCAGCGGCGGCAAGGGCTGCGAGAGCGCCCTTAAGTTCGGCGGCAGCTCCTGCAGCGATATCGTACAGTACAACATCACCGGCTGTGGTAAATGTCCCTTCAACGTTCATGCCGAACGCTCCGTCGCCGTTCGCGTCGATCCAATTCGTGATATCGGAGCGGGCGATCTGGTCATCCGTTATATTGAGCCTCACATATGCGAGTATCTTATCGAGCGCCGTAATATCTTCCTGCGTAATGAGGCCGTCGTTCCCGACTATATCGTACTTGTTGTTCAGGAAGGCTATCATCATGGCCCTCTCATCTTCGCTGATGATACCGTCCCCGTTTATATCGCCGCGTGAAATATCTTCGCCCGTATATGTATTCCTCAGCTTAATATAGTCGACTACATCCCTGACCTTCTTAAGATCGAAGATATCGCGCTTACCATCGCCGTCTACATCCTTGGCATACAGATATGCCCTGGAGATCAGGTCATAGTCTTCGGAGGTGATCTTGCCGTCATTGTTTATATCCGAATCAAGGACATCCTGTATCTTCATCTTATATGCGGCCATCACATTGATAAGAGCCGACATCTTCTTAAGGTCGTCGTCGTTAAGCTCGTTATCTCCGGTAATATCCCTGCGTATCTTGGAGAGAGACAGGGCAAGCGCTTTGCGGTCGTGATAATCGATCACGCCGTTGGCAACAGGCCTATCCTGAGAATCGGCAATATCATATTTGTTATAATCTATGGTTATATTGCGCGCGAACAGGTCTTTCTCAAGCTCATCGTACCTCTTTATCTCGACCCACTTCAGGACATCCATCGAATCTACGACAAGGTCGCCGGTAAGGTCTGCTCCCAATCCTACTACCGTGCCTGCTCTATTTACGCCAAAGCCCTTCACCAAGGCAGCCTCGAGCGTGACGGCATCGCCTGTATCTACCCTGCCGTTGCCGTTCACGTCGGACCTGCGCAGCGTTTCAACGTCTATATACTTCTCGAATATCTCTTTTACCATGTTAACATCAGCCAGCGTCAGGAGCCCGTCCGCGGAGCAGTCTACGTTATAAGCATCCTGGTTCTCAATGACATCATCCAGCAGGTTTATATCGTTCTCCGTCAGCCCGTTCACCCCGTCAATATCGCCTATGTTGTCAAGGTACGGGTTGGAGGCTATTACGCTCTCTTTTATACCTATCTCAAAGAGCTCCGCGATCTTGGCGATCTTATCGCGGTCCAGTTCGCTGATGACGTAATCGTCCGTAAGATCGACCAGGTAGTTGAGATGCGTAGCGAACGTATCGTAATCGCCCTGGTCGATGATGCCCAGGTTCTGGAAATCGCCCCTGAATACTACCGGCAGCAGGAATGCTTCGTTCCCGGTGATGCCCGTGCCGAACGTGCCCGTCAGGACGTGGTTGATGAGAGTGTTCATCTTCTGTATGTCGGCATCGTTGATGATAGGAACGTCGTTATTTTCGCTATGATCATGCACAAGGTCATATTCGGCGGCCTGTGTGATAGCCCACTCGAACTTATCGATATCTTCCTGGCCTACCTCATCATCGAGCAGGTTATCCGGTTCATCAACGAGG
The DNA here is from genome assembly GCA_041667225.1 of Candidatus Omnitrophota bacterium. GTDB lineage: Bacteria > Omnitrophota > Gorgyraeia > 2-01-FULL-45-10 > 2-01-FULL-45-10 > JBAYFK01. The sequence continues at coordinate 3,906 of JBAYFK010000105.1, read as the reverse complement.
TTCGCCCAGCGCTTTTCTTTTTCAGTGGTCCCGCGGTTCCTGGCCCACTCATACACCCTTTGGCCGAGCACAGTCGCGTTACCTAGTTCGGTAGGCCCTAAGAGATCTATCGTCCTCCTGAGAGATTCCGAATAAGCGGTCTTCCCGAGGTCGGTCTGCTTGTAATACATGCCTATAGCCTGTACCTCGTTAAGGTCTATCTGCCCGTCTACGTTCGCGTCAAAGTTGTTCAGGATCTCGTTCGCTTCTTTATATTCCTGGAATTTGATTATATTCCTCACCGCGTTAGCCCCGAAAATATTCTGGTCGATCTCTTCGCTGAACGGCAGTGTGACCTGGGTGGCCCAATCCAGGAGCTCTATATCCTTATCATCTATGATCGGCCTGCCCGCGGAGTCGTAATCCTGGTAGAAATTGACCTTGTCGATCTCCGTAAGGCTGTTGAATATAGTCAATGACGAGTTCGCTCCGGTAAGGCCCATATCTATAAGGACGCGTGACCTAATGAGCTCCAGATCAGCCGAATTCACCCAGCCGTCATCGTTCATATCGAGTCTGATAAGTACATCGCCGACCCTGGATAGGTTCTGACCCACAACGAGTTCGAATTTATATTTATCGGCGGCATCTACAACGGTGCTCGAAGCGCCCACTTTGTCGATATTGACCTTTTCATACATCGCCTTGGTAATATCCTGATCTATGTAGTCCTGGACCATGTGATTGACCGTCTCCGCGTCATCTCTGGTAATACGGTCGTCGCCGTTGATATCATATTTGGCCAGGAGGGCATCCTTAACTTCCTGGGTAGTGGCGTTATTGAAGGCGGCCGCCCACGCGTCGTAATTGGAATCGAACATCACATAATCGTAATTGTCGAGCGTTGTATTGCCGTCCAGTTCCGCGGCCATCTTGACCTTGAAACTATTCATATACTTATGGATATTCCTGAGGAGAGGCTCGTCGTCTGCATCGCCATTGGTAGTATCTCCATCTATATCGTACGCCCTTCCGCTCGATATAAAGAGATCTATATCGGCCTGGCTGATCCTGCCGTCTTCGTTGACATCGGCGTTGCGGACCTGCGCTTCGCTTATGCCCAGAATGGACGTCTCCAGATAGCCCCATGCAGAGTCATAACATATCTTAAGGAATAGGTTCGCGTCCTGCATATCGAATGTATTGTTGCCGTTCAGGTCGACTATCACTTTAAGATAATCGTCCAGGGCCGCGACATCGGCCTGGTTCACAAAACCGTCTCCCCTGACGCCCTCATATCCGTTGACGTTTATATCGAACCTCTCGAGATCAACGCCTTCTCCAAGCTGCCTTCTGATCTTCAGATAATCGGATATCGCCATGAGCAGCTGCGTATTGATCTTGGCGCTGGGCACATAATCATTGATAGCGATCATGGTGTCGATGATATCAAGCGCTTTATCATATGCGATCTCATCCTCTATATCTATGTACCCGTCTTTGCCGCGGTAGGGCAGCTCGGGATTCCCCTCCCCGTATGGGCTTGCAAGGTCAGCAAGGCTCATCTGTGCGTCCGTGAAGTGATAACCCATGACCCTCTGGTTCGCCATGATCAGGCGCATCTTATCTATCTCATCCTTGATACCGTTGCCGCCCTGCCCGCGGACAAGGGTTTCGGTAATAGGATCGAATTTGTAATTGTCGCCTCCGACCACTCCATCAGCGTCAACGTCTACCATATAGGCTTTAATGCTCGTCAGGATGGCTTTATCATTCTCCGTTATCTTCTCATCGTGGTCAAAATCGGCTTCTTTGACATCTGCTATAAGCGTCGTCCATTCGCCCATCGTCATCGTCCCTGCCGATATGGTCGACTGGATCTTATCCTTCATAAATTTGATGAACTCGAGATCATCCGCGTCAACGTCTCCGTCCTTATCGAAATCGCCTCGGCGGTACTCGGTGGTCGAGCCGGTCACGGAATCTTTCACTCCGACAAGCGCGTAAAGGTCACGGAAAGCATCCGAGAACAGCTGGACGTCTACATTATTGACCTTGGTGTCGCCATTCAGGTTAGCGCGGGCGATATCATCAACGGTGATATCATAGGTATCCATGAGGCTCCTGTAATACATGACGGCCTTCATATAGTCGACATCGTCGGACCCGCCGTCCTTGGCCTGGCCGGAGGTGTAAGCCTGCAGCTTCTTGGTAGTCTCATTCCACCAATACAAGTCATTATCGGGGCCGTTGCCAATCTTGCCGTCATTATTAACGTCGGCCTTTTGGAGGCGCTCGTAAAGCGAGCGTATCAGGTTAATATCGTTAGTATCTACCCCGCCTATACCGTCTATATCGGCGCGGCGTACCTGTTCTACGGTGATGACCTGCTCCGCAAGCGGATTACCGAGAGCATCGGTGCCTATTATCTGCATTATACGATCGACATCCAGCCATGACAGGTAGCCGTCGTTATTGACATCTACGAGATTGCTCATGATCTCGTTAAGCGCTTCAAGGTCTTCCGCGGTCAGCTGACCGTCAGGAGCGCCATTAAGACCGCCCGTGAGGTCTGCTTTCGCGAGGACCTGGCTAAGGTCTCCGAGCGACAGGAATTCGATCACGTCATCAAGTATATCGACGTCAACATGGTCCATACCGGTCAATAGCGGTTTCGAATACTTGCTGGACGGGTCTGTGCCTTTACGTGTCTCTTCACCGTCAGAGAACCCGTCGCCGTCAGCGTCAGCATCCTGCCAGTCGAATAGGCCGTCTTTATCAAGGTCTATATAGTGGCCTGACATCTTTGCTATGGTAACGGCGGTGTCAGTAACGAGCATCTTGGCAACGAACTGGTTCAGGAAATCTTCCGTTGAAAGGCCTGAATCTATACCGTCGATAAGAGTTATCAGGTCAGGTTCTCCCGCCGCCAGGGCCATAAGCGCCGTCTTGAGGGCAGGCGTCGTAAGGTAATCGGCCACAACGATAGGTTCTCCCATCAATACGCTGACCAGCGGCGAGGTTATGGTCCTGCCGGAAAGCGCCTGTATGAGAGCCGCAATAAATGTCTCTTTGGTCGTTTCATCGTCGACCATTATATTCGCTATCTCGGTCATAAGGTCGGGCTCATCGGCCGCCAATACCAGGAGCGCGCTCCTCAGGCTATTGAGGGACCGTTCGGTATTATCGAGAACTCCATCGCCATCCTGGTCCTCTATCGGGTTGGTAGCGGGATGATCGGCATTATTGGTCGGGCTCCAGGGACCGGCAAGCTCTTCTCCGTCCGAGAATCCGTCTCCGTCCGTATCGGCCTTCTCCCAGTCGCATCCGCTGGCAAGTTCTTCGGAATCGAGGATGCCGTCGCCGTCAGTATCGAGGTCCCCGTTCAGGTCGTTCATGAACTTTAAGATAGTATCGAACCTGTCGTAGTCGTATTTGTTGATTATCCCGTCACTGTTAAGATCGGCGAACTCGACCTCCGCAACTCTCAGGTTCATGCTTTCTACAGTATTTATGATATTGATATCCTGCTGGTCGACCACACCGTCCCTGTTGACATCCTTATAGTTATCTATTGCATCTTCGAGCATCCTCTCATCTATGGCATTCACGTAACCGTCGCCGTTGATGTCGGCATTCTCTATATCGAGCATGCTTACGCCGAGCGACGCGAAGTATACCATCTGCTCAAGGCGCGTAAGGTCGTCCTGATTGACCGTCTTATCTTTATTAAGATCTACAAAGTTCACTACCATGTTGCTGAGAACGTTCACATCCGAAGCCGTGATCACGCCGTCGCCGTCTATATCGGCATTCCTGAGCTGATCTTCCGAGAGCATGAACTGTTTCGCCGTGATCGGGTTTGAAGTGTCTTTCTTCGGATCCGTTCCGCCCTTCATTTCTTCTCCATCCGAGAACCCGTCGTGG
>JBAYFK010000104.1:0-6174 GCA_041667225.1 Candidatus Omnitrophota bacterium | reverse complement strand
TATAAAAAATCCTAAATCCCAATATCTAAATCCTAAATAATATCAAAATTTTCCCTCGCGCTTACGCGGAAATAGCAAGCGCTCGGGATGATTACCTGAATTAGACAATAGTAATCAAAAATGCAAAATCCAAATGCTAAAAGCGTTTGGATTTTTTTTAACTATTTTGCAAGAATTTAGTCCTTTTCACCGTCATCTATAGTAGGGGGACAAAAAGATACAGGTCGTTAAATATACGAAAGGAGGATGCTGTGGAAAAAGAGATCGAGCCGATTGAAAGGGGCGAGAATATGGGTACCAAAAAAGGTGAAATTGCAATTTATAAGGCGAAGAGTGGAAACATCTATCTCGATGTAATACTTGAAAAAGAAACAGTTTGGCTAAGTCAGGCGCAGATAGCGCGTCTTTTTAATACACAAAGACCTGCAATTACAAAGCATCTCTCGAATATATTTAAAAACAAAGAGCTAGATAAAAACTCAGTATGTTCCATTTTGGAACATACTGCCAGGGATGGCAAACATTATAGCACTATGTTTTACAATCTGGATGCGATCATATCTGTTGGGTATCGAATAAATTCGAATCAGGCAACTCAGTTTCGAATATGGGCCACAAAAGTTTTGAAGAACTATCTTATTAAAGGATACGCGTTAAATCAAAAAAGGCTTCATGAGCATGAAGCTGCGCTAAAGGAGCTTCGAGAAACGATAACATTTATTGGTAGCAAAGCTTCACATCCACAGCTGGCGGGAAAAGCGGACGACCTTCTGAAGTTGCTCAATGAATACTCCAATGCGCTTACTATCCTTCACGAATATGACAATAAATCCCTTTCGCTGACCAATAAAATTAAGCCCAAATTTGTATTAGGCTATGATATGGCTGTAAAAACGATAGATAGTATAAAGAAAAGGCTAGCTGACAAGAAAGAAGCAGGTGATTTGTTCGGTAGGGAAGTAAGTCAAAAATTTAAAAGCATTATAGGAGCTATTTATCAAACGTTTGATAAAAAAGATCTATATGCAAGCGTAGAAGAGAAAGCCGCCCATATTTTATATCTTACTATTAAAGACCATCCGTTTTCGGATGGCAATAAACGCATTGCCTCGATCATGTTCATTTATTATTTGGAAAATAATGCATGTTTATATAAGACCAATGGCGAACGCAAGATCAATGATAGCGCTATAGTCGCCCTTGCCTTGCTTATTGCCTCAAGCGATCCAAGAGAGAAAGGTGTTATGATCAAGATCATTACGAATTTGTTGAGGGGGTGATAGTTGGGAGTAAAAAAAAGAACGCAAGTGCTTAAGACGCAAGATACAGGTTAAATTCCAAATCCGAAATTCTCCCTCGCGACTATGCGTAAGTAAAAGTCGCTCGGGATGATTACCCGAGTTAGATAACATTAATCACAAATCCTAAATAAATTCAAAGCACAAAATTTAAAAATATAAAACATTATAAAAAAACAAAAATCCAAATGATTAAGACGTTTGGATTTTTTTGTTTTTAGACTCTGTTTTGAATTTTATTATTTGAATTTAGATATTATTTAGGATTTAGAAATTAGGATTTAGAATTTAGCTTCTTTTTCCTACGTATTTGCCACGCTGTTAACCCCACGCCGCCGAGGAGGAAGAGCGCTGAACTGATAGGCTCGGGAGTGACTGTGAAAGTGGTCTCTTTGCTGTAAGCTTGCCCGTCGGCAGTATAGATCGCTTTTACGTTCCATAATCCGGTATGCCTTGAACCCGGCTCATTGAACCAGTCAGCCACATTGCTCCATAATTCGGTCTTGCCCTGATCATTTGTTGTTAAATTGCTGATCCAGGTAGGCGTTCCCGATAAATTCCACCAAGTGATCGTGTATGAGAATACAGGGGATGGCAGGCTGATATAAAGCCATGGCTCCTGGGTCCAGCCATATGTAGCGTCTGTCTGGGCAGTTGTCTGGTTGTTGCCTGTGACCATCCTAATGAAAAAGTCATCTTCAGCGAATGAAGCGCTTATGAATGAGAGCGATATCAGGAGTACTGAGAGAGCTAATATTGCGGATCTCTTTACCATTGTCCTCTCCTTATGATCTTTTATTTTTCTTGAATAATTTTCTGCTGGCTAAAGCCGCGCCGCCGAGTAAGAAAAGCACTGAACTTATAGGCTCAGGAACGACCGGAGAATTTACTGTGAACCATGTGTTTCCGGTGCCGCTATTGAGAAGGGCCCCGGAAAAAGCGTTATATACATTGAACTGTCCGTCGATGGTCCAGGTCCCCGACATCTTTATGCCGGTCCATGTAGCGACGTCTATCCAATACTGCAATTTTCTAAGCCCGCTGCCGTCAGCGTCAGTAGTGACTCCGCCGAATGTCCAGCCGCTGAAGAGCTCGGTTTTATAAGCCGTCGTCGTAGGGGCTGGTAATACGGCATAAAGATATGGCGTGTCGGTGTATTCGAATGTATGAGTCTCTTCAAAGGAGCCTTTTTCTTTGACAGGGTAGAATTGTTCGAAGATATCGCCGTCGGCGAAGAGGTTAGAGGTGAATAAGAAACAAAAAACTAAAACCAGGATCGACAGTATTGATAGTTTTTTCATCGGGACTCCTTATTCATTTAAGATACTAATGTTATTGATTCTAACTGTTATAAGCTATAACATTTTAGAGTATTTGTCAAGAAAAATATTGTTTTTTTGAATGATCAGGCGCTGTTGCATAATGAGATTAAACGCTCAAATAGTGTTAAAATCTAACTTTCTGAAAATTAACAAAAAGATGAAATTTTTGTTGACTAGACGCCTATAGGGTATATAATATTTCAATATCTATATATTATATATACCTATATCCAACCGCTACTTAGGAGGGACTGATCGGTGTCTAGAAGAAAATTATCGATAGCCGCCATATTTGTGATCCTAATATTCAACATTACCGCAGTTTGCGAATCCCAGCAGGAAAAAATTAGTCCAACACTCGAGCAAGGAATAGCCCAATATAAGCACGAAAACTACGAAGAAGCCCTAGTTCTCCTTAAGAAGGCAAGAGACGAGGCATCGACCTCCACTATAGCCGCATTTTACCTCGGACTTACATATAAACAATTACAGAACTACGATGCAGCGATCCCCAATCTTCGCGAGGCAGTTACGATGAACCCCAAGATCAAGGGCGCTCTCATAGAGCTGATAGACTGTCTTTATCAGCTGAACCGCATAGGCGAGGCCAGGGAATGGATAGCCGAGGCTGAGAAAGAAGGCATCCGTCCGGCCCAAGTAGCGTTTTTGAAGGGGCTCATCCTCATGAAGGATAATGAAGAGGAAGGGGCGGTAGAAGCGTTTGAGAACGCAAAAACGCTCGATCCCAGCATGGCGCAGTCCTGCGACTACCAGATCGGCGTTGCCCACCTCAAGATGAAGAATTTCGGTCAGGCGAAGGATGTATTCCAAAAACTCGTCCTTGTCGACCCGAACTCGAACATGGCCAATTTCGCGAATGAATATATCGATTCGTTAAGTAAGAGGGAAGAGGCGATGAAGCCCTTCAAGCTGACGTTTGGAGCCGCGTGGCAGTATGATGATAACGTGGTGCTGAAACCCAGCGACACCACCGTCTCGGCAGCCATCTCCGACAAAGCGGACACCAGGCAGGTATATACGGCCAACGCCGAGTATGATAAGAAGTTCTGCAACGACAAGTACGGTGTAAAGGGGCAGTACTTCTTCTATTACGGCAAACAGACGGATCTCGGGTTTTACGATGTTCTGTCCAATACGTTCGTCATACAACCGAGCGCTTATTTCAAGAACGGCCTGCTGACCTTTCCTCTTGGATATAACCACACCCTCGTCAATGACAAAGCTTACCTCTCATCTCCGACCGCAAGCGGTGTATATAACCATATGTTCGGCAAATCGAACATGGCTCAAGCTTTCATAAAATATCAGTATAAAGATTATCTGTGGACCCCTTCGAGCGATGATGAAGACAGGGACGGCAACGACCTGGGCGGAGGACTGGGCTGGTATACATTCTTTGCCAAGAATAAAGGTTTCGTGAACGTCCGGTACTCGATGAACCAGGAATTCACACAAGGGAACAATTGGGACTATTTTGGGAACCGTGTTTCAGGCACCGTCCTCATCCCGGTCCTTAAGCAGCTGAACGTGACTTTTTCGGGGGACATGTTCTTCCAGAATTTCGATCATACACACAGCTTTTTCAATGTAAAGCGCCACGACCAGGTATATACGCTATCGACGCTGGCGGCTTATAAGTTTTACAAGGAATCGGAGCTTCAATTCCAATATACGTACGTTAAAGACAATTCCAATATCAGTCTTTACGATTATCACAGGAACATATTCAGCGTAGGGGTACAGGTTAAATTCTAACGGAGGCAGGTATTTATGAAGACATTCGCTAAAGGTCTGGTATTCAAATTTTTCGCCGTTGCTCTTTCGATACTTATGACGGCGCCGTCGGCGTTCGCCGGAGGTGTCGGCAAAGTGACGTACACCGAAGGACGCGTCGACATCTATAGGGCGGGCTCGAACACGGCTAGTCCATTGAGAGCGGACGATCTTGTCTCCGTCGGGGATTCTATCAGGACGAAGTCAGCCTCGAAGGCGGAGGTAACATTCAGCGATAATACAATGGTGAGGGTCGCCCAGAACTCAAAAGTCGACATCAATGACTATCAGCTAGACGAGAATAATAAGCGTAAGACCGCTACCATAACTCTCGAACGAGGCAAGGCGCGTGCGATCATAGCGAAGATGCAGGACAAAGCCGAATTCAACATAAATACACCGAACGCAAAAGGCACGGTCAGGGGTTCAGATGTATGCGCGTTCTATTCTGCAGGAAACAGCGGAATGCTCGTATCCGAAGGCAAATTATCCATAGCGAGCGTCGCTCACCCTGAAGATATCGTCCTGATACCTGCCGGCAATAGCGTGCTTGTGCCTTTAGAGGATTCACCGAAGGGGCCGAGGCCATACCTTGAACTTGAGAAGACCCTGCATGAAGAAGATACGAGCGTACCTGTCATAACGAGGAGTGAGCGCGATTCGGTCATCAGGGGAATAGTTTCTAAGTTTTCCGGAGACGCCAAGATCACGCGCGCAGGCGAAACCGCTCCAAGGGACGCGAAGGTAGGGGATATATTAAAGGACGGCGACAGGATCACGACGGGCGCTAACGGCCTGATAGAGATACGGTTCGATAACGGCAACGCCATGAACCTGAAGCCCAACACAGATATCCTCATCGTGAAATTATCTATCGACCCGAGGACGGGAGAGTACCAGAATTTATTCGAATCGAACATGGGTGAGATAAAGGCGAGGATAGAAGGGCTTAAGGGTAAGAGCAAATTCGAAGTGAAGAGTCCGACGGCAGTCAGCGGGGCCCGCGGAACGATCATGTATATGAGCATACAGCCCGGCAAGGTGCACGTATTCTTCGAGGGCGGCAATGGATATCTTAATAACCTTGTAAGTAACGTCGAAACGACGGTGCATGCCGGTTATAACTCGTCTGCCGACGGCCAGGGGGGCACATCAACTCCTGTTCCCACATCCGATGTAGACAGGGAAGCGTGGGGCGGAGGATGGGATCCGGGCAGCGGCGTTGAAGGATATTCAGCACCGGAAGGTTCGACCGGAACGTACCTTTATTCTGACGATACAGGGACGGTGACGATATTAGGGACGGGTTCTACCGAGGGCCCTGACACAGAACTGCAGGAATTCTTCAGCGATGTACCGCAGGAAAATGGCGGCGGTGATACAGGCGGCGGGACCGGCGGAGAAACCGGCGGCGAGGAAGAGACTGAAACAACTTCAGATGGTTATGTTAACGGCGGTATAGGTACATTCGAAATGGATAACGGCTCCTTCCAAGGCGTGCTTGGATTGGTAGGAACATTCTGGAACAATGCCACGGCGACGCTGGTAGCGGAAGGATTATTCGAATCACTCGGCTATGAGCCGTTCGTATGGACGGGTGAGGTGGGCAGCTATAACCCGACCACGAAGCAATACGTGACGAGCGACGGTGGATCTTTTTACGGTATTGCAGGCGGTATCGGCGGTTTAAACGGTAATGATATATTGGACGGATTTGCGAGATTAATATATATAGATGCCGATGGGAACGCCGGTGTTGC
>JBAYFK010000103.1:0-6218 GCA_041667225.1 Candidatus Omnitrophota bacterium | reverse complement strand
ATGAAGGGCCGACGGACTTCAAGTATACATTCAAGGATGCGGCGACAGGTTCCGTCATCGAGAGCCAGAAGCTGGGAGGGGTGCATTATGTAGAACTGGCCGGGGTCCTTTGGGCGGTGAATGAAGACAGCGTTAAGCATACAGTCTCATTGCTCAAGAAAGAGTCCATGCTTGAACAGAGCGAGCCCGTGACATTGGTCACTAAAGACCTCGTTACCCTTGAGATAGTCGCGGGCAATCCTACGGTATATTCAGTTTCGATCAATAGCACTAACGGCCAGATAACCATGTCGGACGGCACGGCCGAGTACCGCTCGCTTGAGAACGGCGATACGATAACGATCGGCAGCAAGATATTTAAGGTGGCATACAACGGGACTAAGTTCACGTTCAGCGAAAAGATCATAGGCGATATAGACGCCGACGGCGATGTCGATGTTGACGATAAGACGCTCGCCGAGAGCGCTTACGGAGAGGCCGTCAAGATGAACGCGGCCGGGGATGCCCTGAACTATATAGAGATCAACGGCGTTAAGTACAATGTGATAAAGGCTCAGGACGGTACCGTCACTCTTACGGAGAGGCTCGACAGCTCGATGTACATGCAGACCCTGAGAGTTGGCGGCCAGTGGTATCTGGTGACTTACGAAAGCGTCCTTGATCCCAACGACCAGACACGCTCAGTCGTCAGGTTCACGGAGTTCAACGGCGTCGACGTCAGCAATAATCCTATATACGTGAACCATTACGATTCGGATTACATAAACAAAAATGTCAGGCTGGGCACCACAGATTATGACGTAGAGGTACTCGAGAACGGCAAGATCATAGTAAAAGAGAACAACACAGCCAATGTGGTGAGCATAGACGCTTCATATACCACCGAAGGCGTCTATATGACCGTTGAGCTCGGGGTGAACCCGATAGGCCAGGGACAGCTCATATCGTCCGCCTGGAAAGGTTCGAGCCTGCTTGTTATAAAAGAGCATGAGTTCATCGTAGAGGAAGTCACCGCGGGACACTTCAGGTTCAGCCCTGCCGGCGGATTGGATTACACGACCATCCTCATAAACAGCGGCTTCATACCTGAGACGAAAGCCTGGGATGAAGCTCTTGCCGCCATACAGAAGACGTTCGCGAATGAGAGCTATATATGGAGCGATGAAGCGACCGGTACGGTAAGGCTTGACGGCATCACTTATTCGATAAGCAAGATCGCAGGAGGCGAGATACGCCTCTCCGGAAGAGATTATACGCTCGATCCGACAGACTCATTCGGCAAGACATCCATGAAAGTGCTCGTAAAGAATGTCGGCGGCGGTGTCCTAAACTTCTATATAGGCGGCAAGGTCTATACAGAGGATAATGATAGCACCGTAGTATTCGACTTTACGGCCGGCTCGATCGATTGCGGCGTCAGGTACCATATACAGAAAGAAGCCACCGGCGAAGTGAAACTTATAGAGGCGGGAAGCGCTTCAAGCGCTGTAGCAAAGGTCGTCGAACTTTATGGCACCAATTATTCATGGCGCTACGATACAGACCAGGGCGCATACATATTCTCGGACGGCGAACATGAGTATATCTCTACGGCTATGTCGGTCGACGGTTACGGCACGGTCAGGATAGGGGAATATATCAAAGCAACCGATGAAGACATCTCTACAATGTCCGACGCAGAGATCGCAAAGATAAAAGGTACGGAATATGACGTTAAGATAGACGGGTTCGGGGATGTGACGCTGGCCAAACACAAAGAAGAGATCTCGGTGGCGCAGACAGTGAAGCTCGGCCGTAAGACATATGCGATATCGCGCCGCGAAGACGGATCGCTCGTATTTGCCTCTTATCCCAGCGGCATCGTTGCAGGAACGGTGAAGCCGGGTGTGGTGACGGTCACGATCGACGGAGAAGAGTATGACATTACAGAATCCGCCGGGCTCTACACACTGACGAAGGTTGGAGAACCCACGAAGAGATCGATGGCTGCATTCCTGGTGAACGTCGGCCTTATGGGCGGCAGGACATATACCGTGACAGAGACCGCTGACGTAGACCACCCGTACAGCTTCGTATATCTTGATGAAGAGGTCTCGAGCTACATAGAAGGCGGATTCCAGAAGGTCGACCTCGACGGCATTACCTACAGGATAGAGGCTGAGGCCGCAACGCATATACCGCATCTTACCGAAGAGTATCTCGATCAGGATACCGCTATAGGGCGCTTCATAACAATAGCCGGTTCCGACATAGTGTATACGGTAGACACCGTGACCGATCCGCTGAATATCATGCTTACGTACGGCGATTATACCGCTTTGATCAGCAAGACCGCGAAAACTGCCCTTGTGACCCACATTAATATTATTAGCGAGATCAATGATATCGTGGAAGGGGACGCTTGGGAGCCATACACCTTTAAATATAAGAAAGCCGGCGCTACCATCGACAGCACATACATCGCTTATGTCGATCCGGAAGATCTTAAGTGCAAGGTGGATATAGACGGGACCATATATTTTGTTAACGACGACGACTTCGCCTCGGACGGTATTCTCCGTCTGCAGCGCGAATACAATGTCATATATGATACAACTACAGTATTGTTCGTACTTGCAAGCGGCGATCAGACCGATCCGAACTATGACCTTGCCGCCACCAATAAGAATATAATCAATATCAACAAGACGCCGTATACGGTCAAGAAGGTCGCGGACAGCTTCGGTAACGCGATATTCGAATTTGATTATATAGACCTGGCCGGAGATGAACAGCGCATATTCTCGAACGCAGAGGGCATTATACGCCTTGCGAACAACAGCCTTTATCACGTATCGGAGAACCCCGATCTTACCCTGCACGTTACGCAGGTCGACTATCTGACGAGCCAGGATATCAAGGCATACGCGACCACGAACACGAGCGCCGCCCAGGTCGTCAACATAGGCGGAGTCGAGTATGAGCTGGCTTATGAGACGAAGAGGGAATGGTACGCTGACTGGGACAACGGAAAAGGTGTCAAGGGCAAGTGGATATGGGTACCGCACTTTACACTGATAAAAGACGGCCATGTATACGAGAACAGGAATGTGCCGCACGGTGTAAAGATAACGACCACTGACGAGGAAGGCAAACCCACAGACCACTTCTTCTCATTCGAATTGAACCGTTTCGTCATAGACCTGCCCGAGATATCGGTAGGCGTTGACGATTACCCGAGCGTTTACGCCAACGTTATCGAGGTCACCAATAAAGATAATGGGCTGGTGAAGACATTCTACGTTAAAGAGAACATGCGCGACATGGGCGGTGAAAGCATGTATGACTATACATATAACCTCTCTTCAGACGGGGAGTCATACGGCAGTTACATCCGCTACGGCGCAGAGTATACCAGTAAGACAGTAGACGGGGACGTGACATATACGACACAGGAGACCGGCTGGCAGAACGTAAAACTTGCATGGGGCGATGATATTATAGACCTTAAACTTAAAGATATTACTCTCGAAGACGCCGGCGATGAACAGGCCGCTGAGAGGCTGCTTGCATATGCGGGACAGATGTCAGGCATCTATAGCACTCATCCGTTCAACGTTGCGATCGACAGGGTCGCGATATTGAACGGCTCTCTTGGAGAGGTTGTACCCGATTCCGCTAATGACAAATACGAAGTGAAGTTCGTCTCCGGTAAAAAGATAGACACCCAGCTTAAGGAAAAAGTACGGTTCGTTTCTTTCGAGAATGACTGGAATACGCAGACGGAGAAGGTGGACGGCGGCGATATCCTGCAGAAGGTCGAGCTGAACGGCTCTACCTATAATATCATAGAGACTACTACCGGGATCATGCTTACGGAAGAGTACTATGAGAGCGAGAATATAGGTACGAACGGCGAAAAACGCCTTCTCATAGGGAAGAGGCAGCCCGACGGCTCTGTCGATACCAACAGCGCTTACGGCCTCACATACGGCGCCCGCGACGACGGCCGCTTTGAATTCTCAGATGGTTTCAATACGTTCATTTCCGAATCCGTCAATAATACGGTAACGATATATGACAGACAATACAGCATCGTCGTTGAGGGAAGCATAGCGGAAGGCTCGTGGAGCGCGGATCTGGTCGAACTGCATTCATATAGCACCCAGAAGTTCACCGGCGACAGCTCTATCGCTATCAATCTTACGTATCCTGACCGTGAAGCGGAAGAATATTCTGTCACAGAGACTATCAACGGTACATACGTCATCACCAATAAAGCGGCGACGTATTCGACCGAGAGCTATAAGCAGGCTAAAGTAGGAAGCGTCTACTATGACGCCGACTATAAGCCGGACGGCAGCATGACGATCACGGAATCTTCGACCGCCGCCGAACCCATAGATTATATAGGCCTCCTCGGCGAGGTAGGTATAGACAGCCTTGAGTCGGCGTTCGAAGAGCTGTATGGCCTCGACCCGTATGAGACCGAATATGATGACCTTACCGGCAGCGCCGGTTCAAGCGGGCTCAACCTGGCGAAATATGACCTTGTCGAACTCTTCAAGATGAGCTATGAAGGCAATATGGCGGAGGGCTACTCGTCCGACTGGAAGAAGAACTTCGATCAGCTCCTGTTCTACCCCAGATACGTCGATTACGGCTATGGATCTGATAGCGGCAAGTACTCGTATAATGGTATTGATTTCTCTGAATATATGCCCAAGGCCCTTGCCTATGTCCTGCAGAAAGAAGTAGAAAAAGTATTCGGGCCGAATTCGAACGAAGACGCGGGGACGTTCTTCATAGCTGACAAGAATAAAGAATACTCTATAGGAAATTATATGGTTTCCGGACTCCATGCGAACGGCAAGGATTACGATCTTACGACGGATGAGGCCGGGAATTATATGCTGAAAGAGCGTTACGACTACACTATAGGATCGTATACGACAGCCTCGATACTGCGCTACCGTTTCATGGACGGCGCAGACGAATATAACATATTCTCGGTCTATGACGATACGTATGACCTGGAGCTCCTCAAGAGCTATATGAGAGAATATGTAACCCGTACGCTTGGTGATGATATAACCGGCGCCTTCTCGACGTATTCTATCGACGCCATAAGGAGCGCCGGAAGCGACATCAGGAACATAAGCGCCGCATCTCACGGTAATTTTGACTACGGCAGCGAAGCCGGTTATAACCGCGAATACTTCACGTTCCAGGACTTCTCAGGCCTGGGGACCGGGCAGACCTATACTTACCGTATCATAAAGAACCCGAATGACTCCGGCATCGAGATCATTAAGGAGATAGATTTTGACAACGTTTCTACTTCAACGATGCTCGATTCCGTTACAGGGAACGGCCAGGTCATACAGATAGGCGGATTGAACTATAACGTGAAGAAAGTGAATAATGAATCGCCCATACCTCCGCTCGGGCATGAAACCTATTATATGAAGTTCTACTACTACGAATATGACAAAGACCTCGGATATAATGTCCAGAAGTTCATCGAGTCCCGCCACAAGACCAACGGTGCCTATTCGACCGATCCTACGGCGTGGGAGGTAGAGATAGGCAATGCCGTGTACGATCTTAAGCGGGATGCGGTCACCGACTCTATAGCGCTTGAGGAACTGTCCCAGTCGAGCGAACCGGCCATTATACTAGGTACAGCTGCCGAGGTAGATGCGTGGACGGCCGCGGATTATTCGACCAGGACGGTGACAGTCATCATATCAAAGCTCAAAGAATCGGTCAGGAAGAAGATGGTGCTCGAGCCTGACTATGTGCCCAAATACACCGGTGATTACGACACGTACCATGAGTTCAGGAAGAGATATGAGATCAGGACCGCCGGCAGGACCCGTTTGGGCCTTATCTCTACGATGGGTCCCGGAGTTATTGAGATGAAGACCGAATACGTCAATACGGTGAAGTTATACAACGAAGAGATCAATAAAGACATATATTACGACACGTTCAAGGAAGCCGACCCTCAGTCCGAGGATGTGAACGGCAACGAGATACTTGATCCGGGCGAGGACCTTAACGGCAACGGCGCGCTCGACTCGGCCGAAACGCTATACATCGCTTATGACGTAGTGGATCCCGACGATACTGCCATGGACGGAGAATGGCCTTCCGATTATACTACGGTCGTCATCGAGAAGGGGCAGGAGTATGAGACATTGAGCGGTAAGAATTACAAGATAATAAGGGAATAT
>JBAYFK010000102.1:0-6286 GCA_041667225.1 Candidatus Omnitrophota bacterium | reverse complement strand
TGCGGCAGGGATATCGTTATAATAGCTAAGCCCAAAAAGAGAGTTTAAAAAAATGACGCTTGAAGCAGATCTTCAAAGTATAAAAGGCCTCACAGAGAAAGAGGCCGCCCAGCGGCTGGAGAAGGATGGCTATAATGAGATCCCTTCTTCCAGGAAGAAGGGGATCTTCAGGATAATTTTCAGCGTACTGAAAGAGCCGATGTTCATTCTTCTTGTGGCCTGCGGCGCCATATATATGGCGCTTGGCGACCTGGAAGAAGCGATAATGCTTTTGGGTTTTGTCTTCGTGATCATGAGTATAACGATATACCAGGAAGGCAAGGCCGAGAGGGCGATAGAGGCGTTGAGAGACCTGTCGAGTCCCAGGGCTCTTGTCATACGCGGTGGGGCGCAGAAGAGGATCGCAGGTAAAGATGTGGTCAGGGAAGATATAATAATAGTTAGAGAGGGCGACAGGGTGCCGGCCGACGCAATACTTTTGTGGGGCATAAACATGACGGCCGATGAATCTCTCCTGACGGGTGAGTCAGTGCCTGTCCGGAAGATGCCCTCGGAAATACCCTCACCCGATAATAGCCGCCCCGGAGGCGATGACCTGCCTTTTCTTTATTCGGGGAGCCTTATAGTGCAGGGGCAGGGAGTGGCAAAGGTCATTGCGACCGGCCAAACGACCGAGATGGGCAAGATCGGCAAGGCTCTGGGCGAGATAAAAGAGGAACAGACGATCCTCCAGAAAGAGACGGCGAAGCTTGTAAAGACCGTCTTTATCATCGCTACGATACTGTGCGCTCTGGTAGTTCTTGCTTATGGTTTTACTAAAGGCGACTGGCTGAAAGCGGTACTGTCGGGGATCACCCTGGCTATGGCTATGCTCCCGGAAGAATTTCCCGTGGTACTCACCATATTCCTTGCTCTCGGCGCGTGGCGTATATCAAAAAAGAACGTATTGACAAGAAAAGCGTCGGCCGTAGAGACGTTGGGTTCAGCCGGCGTGCTGTGTGTAGATAAGACCGGGACCCTTACACAGAACAGGATGTCCATAAAAAAACTTTTTAACGGTAAAGAATTTTTCAGTGTAAGGACTGCCAGGTCCTCTGTGCTTCCGGATAACTTTCACGAGCTGGTCGAGTACGGCATCCTCGCGAGTAAAAAAGACCCCTTCGATCCGATGGAGAAAGCGCTGAAGGACCTGGGTTACGAAGCTCTTGAAAAGACGGAACATATCCACGCGAATTGGCCGCTCATAGAGGAATACCCGTTATCCAGGGAGATAATGGCGCTTTCTCATGTGTGGGAGACGAACGACCGTAAAGGATACGTCGTCTCGGCAAAAGGCGCTCCAGAAGCCATCGTGGACCTGTGCCATTTGGATGAAAAAGCGCGCGAAGAGCTGTCCACGAACATCCACTTGATGGCTAGCGAAGGGCTGCGCGTTATAGGAGTCGCAAAATCATTTTTCGATAAGCAGAAGCTGCCGTCATCTCAGCACGATTTTGACTTTAAGTTCATTGGCCTGATAGGATTGGCAGATCCGATAAGGGATACCGTGCCTACTGCCATAAAAGAGTGCTATGCGGCAGGCGTGCGCGTGGTGATGATAACGGGCGATTATCCCGTAACGGCGCAGAACATCGCCCGGCAGATAGGGCTGAAAAATCCCGACGAGATCATTACCGGGCCTGAAATAGCGAAGATGAGCGAGAGCGTCCTGCGTGACAGGATACGCGATGTGAATATCTTTTCCCGCGTCATCCCCGAACAGAAACTTTTGATCGTCAACGCCCTTAAGGCGAACGGCGACGTGGTGGCGATGACCGGAGACGGGGTCAATGACGCTCCGGCGCTCAAGAGCGCCAATATAGGCATAGCTATGGGGGACCGCGGTACCGACGTCGCGAGGGAATCTTCCGAACTCGTGCTGCTCGATGACGACTTTTCGTCGATAGTCGAGTCCGTCAGGCTCGGGAGGCGTATATTCGATAATCTTAAGAAGGCTATGGCCTATGTCATCGGCGTCCACATACCGATAGCCGGCGTAGCCTTGATACCTATTATAATGGGCTGGCCCATAATATTATTCCCGGTCCACATCGTCTTCCTGGAACTTATAATCGACCCCGCCTGTTCGGTGGTCTTCGAATCGGAACCCGCCGAGGCCAATATAATGGACCGGCCGCCGCGCGACCCGAAAAAATCGTTATTCGGCGGAAAGCTTCTTACTCTCTCGGTGCTCCAGGGAGTATTCTCGCTCGCCGTGGTCATCTCTGTATTTAATGTATCGCTTAAGATGGGCCAGGCCGAAGAGGCTGCAAGGACGCTGGCGTTCACCACACTGATAATCTCGAACATATGCCTTATCCTGACCAACCGCTCATGGTACCGCAGCATAATATCGTCGCTCAAGACTTCCAACCGCGCGCTCGTTGCAGTAGTAATAGGCGCCGGCTTATTCCTGACACTTGCCGTTTATGTTCCGGTGCTGCAGGATCTATTCCATTTCGGCATCATGCATTTCATAGATATTATCATATGTTTTGCAGCCGGGATATTGAGCGTGATATGGTTCGAACTTGTAAAGATCATATTTAACAGGCTTGGCATAGACCTTATGAAGTAGCCTGCCAAGTTATTTTTATTGTTTTAGTTCCTTTAACATGTTATTTTAGGACCAATATGAGTTACATAGTCTTAGCCAGAAAATACAGGCCTCAGGCCTTCAGTGAAATAATAGGCCAGTCGCACATTACGACCACCTTAGCGAATGCGATCTCACAGGGGCGCGTTGCCCATGCGTATCTCTTTTCCGGGCCGCGCGGGATAGGGAAGACCACGACCGCCAGGATACTCGCTAAAGCTCTTAACTGCGAAAAAGGCCCTCTTGCCGGGCCGTGCAATGTGTGCGCATCGTGCAACGAGATCACTCAGGGCACCAGTCTCGATATACTGGAAATAGACGGCGCGTCGAACCGCGGCATTGATGAGATCCGTAATCTCAGAGAGAATATCAAATTCGCTCCGTCCAAGGGTAAGCTCAAGATATACATAATAGACGAAGTCCATATGCTGACGCAGGAGGCGTTCAACGCCCTTCTCAAGACGCTCGAAGAGCCGCCCGCGCACGTTAAATTCATATTCGCCACAACCTCTCCCCATAAAGTCCCTCCGACGATACTTTCGAGGTGCCAGAGGTTCGATTTCAGGCGCATCTCTCTAAAAGACATATTCGATAACCTTAAGAAGATCGCCAAGGCTGAAAAGATCGGCGTATCCGATGAGGTCCTTACTTTGATAGCGAAGTACGCCGACGGCAGCATGAGGGACGCGGAGGTCATACTCGACCAGATAACGTCGTTCTCTAAAGGGGCCATAGCGTTGGAAGACGTTGTTAGAGTGCTCGGTATAGTAGGGGAGGATGTGCTCTTCGGGTTATCCGGCGCCATCAGGGATAAGGATGCGCCGGGAGCGTTAAAGCTTATAGATACGCTCGTGAACGACGGCAAAGATATGGTGCAGGTGATCGTAGGGTTGATAGAACACTTCAGGGACCTCTCCATTATAAAGGTAAGCCTAGGGGCCGTTCCTTTGACCGATATGGGCCCTGAAAAGATAAAACGCTATGAAGAAGAAGCGCAGAGATTCACCGTTGAAGAGATCCTTTACATAATAAACACGCTCTCTAATACTATAGATTTCATAAGAAAATCGAGCCTTGCTAAAGTTCCTTTCGAAGTGGCGATGATAAAACTGACCAGGATGGGGCCGATCGTCTCGCTTTCTGAGATCGCCGAAAAGGTCGAAAGGCTGGAAAAGAGGTCGAAACAGGACGTTCCTCCGGCCCGCGCAAGCGCTCCGGCTGCGCCGACAGCCAGCCAGGCCTCTCCGGCGCCTGCAGTTGCTCCCGCATCCGCAGATAAGGCCCATGCCGCTTCTCCTGCATCTGACCGGGCCGATCTCGACGAGCTATTGAGCTCATGGAGCAGGATAGTCGCTCTCATACAGACCAGGAAGATGTCCGCTGCCCAGTATCTTCAGCGAGGGTTTCCGGTCTCGTTTGAATCTGGGACCATCTCGATAGGATTCACCAAAGCCGATAATTTTCATAAAGAAGCGCTCGATTCAGCGGAATTCAAGCAGTTGATCGAGGATGCCGTAAGGGAGATACTCAAGGTAAACGTAAAGATCAAGTTCACGATATCCGATGCGGTCAATAAACCCGATTCGGTAGTTAAAGAATATCCCGCAGACGACGTTTCCGGGCCGGGGGCAGAGGAGCGGCCTTCTTTCAATAGCAGCGAAGATGTGGACCCTATAATAAAGAACGCCCTCGAGATGTTCGGCGGAGAGCTTAAAGAGCCCGAGAGAGGAGCCTCGAGATGAGCGGTTTCCCGGTCTCCATGAAGACGCTGGTGGAAGAGTTCTCCAAGATGCCCGGTATAGGGCCTAAGACTGCGCAGAGACTCGCCTTTTATATATTAAAATCGTCGAAGAGCGATGCCGATAGCCTCTCGAACGCGATAAAGAAGGTAAAAGAGTCGGTCAAGTCCTGCAAAGTATGCAATAACCTGAGCGACGGGGAACTCTGCGAGATATGCAAAAGCCCATCCAGGGACAGGAACGATCTTTGTATAGTTGAAGAGCCTAATGACGTCATAACGATAGAAAAAGCGGGCAATTTTAACGGCGTTTACCATGTTCTCCTGGGATCCCTTTCGCCTTTGGACGGCATCGGACCATCGGACCTGAAGATGAAAGAACTGCTCGACAGGGTAAGTAAAAGTAAGTACAGAGAGATCATAATAGCCACAGATTTTAATACTGAAGGCGAGGCCACAGCCCTATACCTGTCAAAGGTGCTCTCCGGGTGCGGCGCCAAGGTGACCCGCGTCGCTTATGGCATACCAGTAGGCAGCGACCTTGAGTACGCCGATCAGGCGACCATAGCGAAGGCATTCGAAGGCCGCCGTGAGGCAAGATAGAAATAGCCTTGACATATAAAGCGTAATTTGATATAGTGTTCCACGTCATTCCCGTAACATGGGGAATGACACTATAACTAAACAGGAGGAACTATGGGAGTAATTGAGGCGATCAAGAAGGGCTTCGGAGTTGCCGCGAAATACATAGGATTGGTATTAGTGCTCGTAGTATTCAATCTTATATGGAACCTTGCAAGTATTCCCTTTGTCAACCAGGCTGCCGCACCGGAACTTAGCCCGATAGCCGCTTTACTGAGCATATTTTTCATACTCGTAAGCGTATTCATCCAGAGCGGTTCATTAGCCCTGGTAAGGGATTTTGTAAAGGAAGGCAAGACCACCCTCTCCAGCTTCGTCAAATACGGCCTTTCGTATTACCTGCGCCTTTTGGGCTTGGGTATCCTCATCATCCTCTTAATAAGCATAATCGGCCTTATCGTAGCTTTGATAGTCATTGCTACCGCTCCGCTTAATAATACAGTCGTTACCGTGATAGCTGCATTGATCGCGATAGCTTTGGGAGCCGTAGGCCTGTACTATATATTATTATTGATACTCTCTCCTTATATAATCGTCTGCGAAGAGCTCGGAGTTATAGATGCTATGAAGAGGAGCATAAAGATAGTGAGGAGATCTATAGGTAAGATACTCCTGCTTCTCGTGGTCCTCATCCTTATATCTATGGCGCTTGGGTTCCTGATCGGCCTGTTGACGGGCATTCTTACCCTGGCGTTCCCCGCCGGAGTAGGGCAGATCATTATAGCTATAGTGAACAGCTTATTTAATGGATACCTTGGCATTGTTATGATGGCAAGTTTTATGGTGTTTTACTTAGGACTTATAGAGAAAGAGAAGACCTCCGCACAGAAGGTCTTTTAAATAGATCAAATGAAAGACATGATAGAGATCCGCTGGCACGGAAGAGGCGGCCAGGGAGCAAAGACAGCCGCGTTATTACTTGCTGACGCAGCATTGAGTTCAGGAAAGTACGTTCAGGCGTTCCCGGAATACGGCCCGGAAAGAATGGGCGCTCCGGTAGCATCCTTCGACCGCATTTCCACAAAACCCATATTACTGCATTCAGGCGTGTTAAATCCGGACGTGGTATTGGTCCTGGATCCCACCTTGATCGAAGCCGTAGACGTAACTGAAGGCATGTCCGACGGCGGCGTGATCGTAGTTAATACGGAAAAGACCCCGGAGCAGATAAAGAGCGAGCTTAAGATAAGCGGCTCCATAAAGGTATTCGTCGTAGACGCTTCTACCATCTCTAAAGAGACGATAGGGCGCGAGATACCCAATACGCCGAT
>JBAYFK010000101.1:0-6363 GCA_041667225.1 Candidatus Omnitrophota bacterium | reverse complement strand
TATGATGACGATCAGGGCCCAAGAAGAGGCGAGTACGCTGTATATCCGGAAGAACCGGCCTTCTCACGTACGGACGGGGAGCTTAGACGTATGGAGATCGAACTGGTCCCGGATCAGGTCCGATTCTTCGAGATCATACCGCAGGGGCCGGACCTGGAGCGCGAGCGCAATATAGCGATAGACTTTAGAGACACTATTATCAGAAGGGCGAGAGAGGCTAAGGAGAGGGGGGAATTCCTGATCCTGGGTCTCGACGAGAGCTGGATCATTAATAAGAGTTGTCCTCAGGCCGTTATTCAGGAGCTCGAGAGGCTTCCGGAAAACCTGAAACGAGCAGGTTTAGATAACGTTATATTTGTTAGAGGTAAAGGAGATGATGTTGCTATAGGGATCCAGAGTAAACAAAAAGAAACGGGTACCGGATTCTCTAACATTATAGTGCTGGGGTCTCAGACTATTTTGAGATCCGATGAATTCGATAAATTGAGAAGCGCTAAAGATGACGATGCGGCGCTGTTGGTCGGAGTGAACTCAGAGCATTTAACCATCACTTCCGGCGTGAGGATATTAGAGATGTACCTGCTTGCCATGAGGCTCAATGCGGGCGCCTCTTTTTCCGAACTGGATACTTCGTTCATAAAGATAGCCGCCGACCCGGACGGCAGAGCGAGAGCATTCGTATTCACGCCCGTTGAACCGTATGATATCGAGCAATTCAGGGAGATCAACAGGATCCAAATAGAACAGGTTAACATGAATGCGTAAACTCGATGATGGAACACCTTTACATAATCCATGCTGGAATGTATAATCATTGATGAGAAGATAAAAACAGGAGGTACAAAATGGCAGGATTGAACGGATTGTTTCAAAGCGCAGACTGGAAGACTGAAAAGCACGTTCCGGTCATAGAGATGAGCGACGCCGTTAAAAAGGGAGAGCTCGCGAGCATCACAGTGACAGTAGGTAAAGAGATCCCGCATCCCAATAAAGCCGAACACCACATCAGCTGGATAGCGGTCTTTTTTCAGCCGGATGGGGATAAATACCCGTATCAAATAGGAAAGACAGAGTTCAGCGCCCACGGTGAATCCGCAAAAGGCGCGGATACAAGTACGGTATACGCGCATCCCAAAGTCACTATTAATTTCAAGGCGGAAGTGCCCGGGACGATATATGCGGCCAGCTATTGCAATATCCACGGTCTGTGGGAGAGTTCAAAAAAAGTATCGATTGCGTAAACGGTGATAGCGATCTCTGCAAGAAGGCAGTTATAATAAAAAATCCTACGGGATACCGTGGGATTTTTTATTGACAAGCCGGTTATATGTGTAATAATCATAATTAGCATATAAAAAATGGTAAAAATGAAAAATATTATATTTCCGGTGGTATTCTTTCTCCTCATCGGCGCAAGCGGTATATGCGCTGAAGAATCCCTTGAGTGGAAAGAGTGTGTAAAAGAGGCGAAGGCAAAACACCCTGACCTCATGTCCGCAATGGAGATTGTGAAACAGTACAAGGCGGATAAAGAGATCACCAGAAGCGTCGTTTTGCCCCAAATATCCGGCAGCGCCGACAGGACCACTACTCAGAACCCGAGCGGAGGCGGTACTTCTTCATCAATGGTAAGCGCTTCTTCCGCTAAGCGTAAACCGTCTACTTCGTATGAATATGATGTAACGGGACAGCAGCTTCTCTTCGATGGCTTCAAGACCTCTTTTGAACTATCCGGGGCAGAGAGGGATATCATATCTTCTATCTATAACTATGATGTAACCTCTTCAAATATACGTCTCAGATTGAGAACAGCTTTTGCTTACCTGCTCAGCGCCCAGGAGCTTTTAACGGTCACCGAGGAGATCGAGAAGCGGCGCAAGCAGAATCTGGAACTCGTAAAATTGCGGTATGAAGGCGGCCGTGAACATCGCGGGTCGCTTCTTACTGCAGAGGCGGACCTTGCCCAGGCGATCTACGATGTGAACCAGGCCGGAAGGAATATCTATTATTCGCAAAGGCGCCTTACGAAAGAGCTGGGGCGTTCATCATTTGAACCCATGTCCGCCAAGGGCTCGCTTGAGGTCGATGACCTGTACGCCGCACGTCCGGATTTCGACATGTTATCCGACGAGACGCCTTTATTAAGGCAGCTCATAGCGCAGAAAGAGTCCGCAAAATTCGGCCTTAAATCGGCTTATGCGGATTTTTTTCCTCAAGTTTATGTGAGCGGCAGCCTGGGAAACACGAATACGAGCTGGCCGCCCGATAAGAATGAATGGTCGGGGGGATTGAGCCTGTCCCTTCCCATATTCGACGGAGGGAATATGATCGCCTCGGTTTCAAAAGCCAAGGCGGTATTGGGCCAGGCGAAAGACGATGAAAGATCGGGCCGCGACGGCGTGATCCTTACGCTGACCGATACCTGGACCCAGCTGCAGAATACGATCGAGAACGTGTCTGTGCAGAAGAAATTTTTGGAAGCCACGGAAGAACGCGCTAAGATAGCAAGGGCGGAATATTCCATAGGGCTTATGTCTTTCGACAATTGGATAATCATAGAGAACAACCTGGTGTCGGCTAAAAAAAGTTTTGTGAACGCCGAAGTGAATTCTCTGATCGCTGAAGCCGCCTGGATCCAGGCAAAAGGAGGAACTCTTGACTATGATGAAGAATAAATTATGGGTGGCAGCCGTCATTTTATTGCTGGCTATAGCGGGTGGTGTATTCGTATGGAAGGCCGGGAGCAAGCCTGCCAGTGAGGTCGTGCGGGAGGTAAGGCCGGTCATAGGCAATATACAGACTTTTGTGACGTCGACCGCGATCGTCCAGCCGCAGAACAGGCTTGAGGTGAAACCTCCCATAAACGGCCGCATAGACGAGATCCTCGTCAAGGAAGGACAGATCGTAAAGGCCGGCCAGACGTTGGCATGGATGAGCTCTACCGAAAGGGCGGCCCTGCTCGACGCCGCGAGGGCGCGCGGCCCGGAAGAGGTTAAATATTGGGAGGAAGTATATAAGCCGACGCCTTTGATATCGCCCATAAACGGTGAGGTTATCGTCAGTACGAACGAATCAGGCCAGATAGTAACGTCGTCCGACGCCGTAGTGGTCTTATCCGACCAATTAATAGTCCAGGCTCAGGTAGACGAGACCGATATAGGAGGGATCCGTGTAGGGCAGGAGGCAATGATCTCACTTGACGCGTATCCGAAGATAAAAGTGACGGGTAAGGTGGACCACATATACTATGAATCAAAAACGGTCAACAATGTCACGATCTATCAGGTCGACGTGATCCCCGAAAGCGTTCCGGAAGTATTCCGGTCCGGCATGTCCGCAACAGTAAATATAGCGGAGAAGACAAAAAATGACGCCTTGCTCATTCCCGCAGAAGCGGTCAAGAGGAACCGAGAAGGCCCTTATGTCCTTGTGGCTCAGCCTGGCGGCAAGAGCCCGATAGAGCGCAAGATAGAGCTTGGTATTTCCGATGAAAAGAATATAGAGGTCGTTTCCGGCCTGACGGAACAGGATACGATACTGGTCAGAAGTAAAAAATATGTCCTGCCGACCGCAGCAGCAGCCGGGACGAATCCTCTCTTACCGTCGCGCAGAAGAGGCGGAAGATAGAATCTCCATGATAGAGCTGAAAAATATCTGTAAGACCTATAGGATGGGAAAGGTGGCCGTGGCGGCTCTCCAAGGCGCTACTCTGACCATAGGACAGGGGGAGTTTGTCGCTATCATGGGCCCATCCGGTTCAGGAAAATCCACGCTGCTGCATCTTTTGGGTTTTCTCGACAGGCCCGACTCCGGCCAATACTATTTAGGCGGTAAAGAAGTCTCGGGGCTCAATGACGATGAGCTCGCGATCTTGAGGAACCGTTTGATCGGTTTTGTCTTCCAGCAATTCCATCTGCTCCCTCGCGTTACTTCACTGGAAAATGCCGAACTCCCTCTTATTTATGCCGGGAAGCGCCATCTGAAAGAGATAGCGGCTGAAAAGATAAAGAGCGTTGGGCTGTCCGGCAGGGCCTCTCACAGGCCTAATGAGCTTTCCGGAGGCGAGCAGCAGCGTGTCGCCATAGCGCGTTCGCTGGTGAACGAGCCGCCTCTCATCCTCGCTGACGAACCGACGGGAAACCTGGATACGAAGAGCCAGAACGAGATAATGACGATATTAGAGGATCTTAACCGCCAGGGTAAGACGATCATAATGGTGACCCACGAGGAGGATGTCGCAAAGTTCGCCAAAAGGATCATCAGGATGAGGGACGGTCATATCATCTCAGACGAAAAGATGAAAGAAGATGGTGTCCGGGCGCCGGCTATAAATATTTCACTCGACGCTGTACTATCCGAAGGCAAATTGAGCAAAAAGCGGGCGGAATTCACGGACCACTTTAAACAAGCCTTCTGGTCGATAGTATCACACAGGATGCGGTCGCTCCTTTCGATGCTGGGAATACTTATCGGCGTAGCGGCGGTTATAGCCATGCTCGCCTTGGGGCAGGGCGCGAAGGAATCAATTTCACAGACGTTAGCTTCTCTGGGTTCTAATCTTCTCACGATAAGATCCGGCTCACACAGGCTGCACGGCGTGGCTATGGAGGCAGGAGCTGTAACTCGTTTTACTTTTCAGGACGTTGAGGCGATCGCAGGTATCCCGGATATAAAAAGGGTTTCCCCTAACGTGAGCGGCAGGGCTCAGCTTGTCTTCGCAAATAAAAACTGGAATTCACAGGTTCAAGGCGTAGGCGCTAGTTACGGCGAGATGCGCGCATCGATGCCCACTATAGGCAGATTCTTTACGGAAGATGAATTAAAGACACGTAAGCGCGTAGTCCTTCTTGGGACGACCGTAGCCAAAGAGCTCTTCGGACAGGATGACCCTATAGATTCATCTATTAAAGTGAATAGGGTGGTCTTCCAGGTCATAGGCATTCTTCCGGCCAAGGGCGCAAGTATGTGGCATGACCAGGACGATCTTATTGTGATGCCGGTGACGACCGCCATGTATCGCGTACTGGGGAAAGAGTATCTCGATTCGATAGATGTTGAGGTCAGCGACCCCTTGCTAATGGAAGAAGCCCAGGAGTCGATAAAAGAGGCTATCATCAAGCGTCACCAGCTGAATAAAAAAGAGAGTGAAGATTCGTTCGAGATACGAAATATGGCGGATATCCAGGCTACTCTTACCAAGACCACACAGACTATGACTTGGCTCCTGGGTTCTATAGCGGCCATTTCTCTATTGGTAGGAGGCATCGGTATAATGAATATAATGCTTGTTTCCGTTACGGAAAGGACCAGAGAGATAGGCCTTAGGAAAGCTATAGGAGCTCACGAGTCAGACATTATGATGCAGTTTTTGATAGAGTCCGTAGTAATGACCTTTACCGGAGGAGTGGCTGGGGTAATATTTGGCTCAGGTATCGCCCTGCTTATGGCTGTACTTGCTGGATGGACGATTAAAGTGTCGATGTTCTCTATACTTCTCGCTACAACATTCTCAGTTATAGTAGGGGTGGTCTTCGGGCTGTGGCCGGCCAGGCAGGCAGCAAAGCTGAACCCGATAGAAGCCCTAAGGTATGAATAGCAAATATAGATCCACCCAAGACATTTATCATTGATTTCAATATTGTATGAGGATATAATAATTACAGAATATCTCATAAAGGAGCATATTTGGGGAATCTATATATTAACTATTAGCAGATAATATTGACCCAAGGTACCGCTAAGCTGCGGGCCCTGGGTTTTTTATTGTAAGGGACGATAATGAGCGACAAGACCAAAGAAGAGCTGATAGAAGAGATAAGGCTCCTGAAAAATAGAGCAGCTGAGTTCGATAAGCTGGCTGGCGAGCTCAGGAAGAAAGAAGAGTCTTTGCGCCGAAGCGAAGAGGAATATCGCAGCATTGTAGACAACATCGGGATCGGCGTCTCGCTCATAAGCCCGGAGATGGAAATCCTGTCCATGAACAACCAGATGAGGAAGTGGAACCCGCATGTCGATGTTAAGGACAAGCCTATCTGTTACCGCTGCTTTAACAATCCGCCGAGAGAGGGGGTATGTTCTTACTGCCCCACCATTAAGACATTAAAGGACGGGCTCGTTCACGAAGATGTTACGAAAACTCCCATGGGCGACGAAATATATAATTACAGGATCATCTCTTCTCCGATCAAGGACAGCACGGGCAAGGTAGTAGCAGCCGTAGAGATGGTGGAAGATATAACTGAACGCAAGAGGACGGATGAGCGTTTGCGGGATTACGCAGTGAGGCTCGGTTATTTGACCAAGTACGCCAACGATTTTATCATTCTCCTTGATGAGAACTTCCGTTTTCTGGAAACTAATGAG
>JBAYFK010000100.1:0-6477 GCA_041667225.1 Candidatus Omnitrophota bacterium | reverse complement strand
TACAGGAGGTCGACAACGCCGTGAACCAGGCAAAAAAAGAACTGGCCCAAAGATATGATTTCAAGGGGAGCAAGGCGTCCATAGATTTTAACCGGGAAGAGAAGAAGATCACGCTCGTAGCCGACGACGACTTTAAGCTCCGCTCTTTGAACGACATCCTCGGCGGAAAACTTGTCAAGAGAGGGATATCCGTTAAGAGCCTTACGTATAAGGACCCCGAACATGTATCGAGCGGCTGTATAAGCCAGTTGGTCGATATAACCATGGGGATATCCAAAGAGAAGGCCAAGGACCTCGTAAAGATCATTAAAGACCTGGGGCTGAAGGTTCAGCCTCAGATAGAGGGCGAGAAGGTGAGAGTGTTCTCTCCGAAGAAAGACGATCTCCAGACAGTCATCGCCCATGTAAAAAATATAAATTTTCCGCTGGCGCTCAATTTTAATAACTATCGGTGAACCGCTCGTAAAAGAGAGGAAGACATGGCAAGATCGAAGCTGACGCAGAAGGAATTTAACGAGATATTCGAGTTCATTAAAGAGGATGTGTTATCCAATAAGCCCGATAAGAAACGCGAAGGCAAGACCCTACGGTTCATATCGGATAACTTGAAGAGTAATGGCACGCGTCTCATATACCTTTTGTGCAAGAAACTGGCGAAGATAGATAAGAAGATCGATATAAATGTAGAGATAGCCGAGATGTACCTTTTTGCGGCGATCTATTGCATAGCCAAGAGGCTGCGCATGGACGTTAAAGAGATAAATGCGCTTCTTGATGATATCGATAAAGAGACCAAGAACATCCTCGAAGGTTCGATGAAGGCCAGGGAAGAGAGAAGGTATCTTGCGAAGATGTTCAATCTAAAATATATGAACGGGAACAGGTGACGTTGGGCCATGCATGATATAACTTTTGCAAATCAGGTCTTAAGGGCGCTCGCCGCAAAGGCCTCCACCCTTAAGAAGGGTGAAAAGATATCAGGGGTGAATGTGGCCTTGAGCCCTATAAGCCATGTCAAGCCGGGGACCCTTACGGAAACGTATAAACAGCTGGCAGGCCAGACGGAATTCGGCTCAGTAGCGCTCAATATCCGGACGCTCAAGATCGTCGTAGCATGCACGAGTTGCGGCGTATCTTTTCCTATCGACGGACCGGTCTTCTCCTGTATTAAATGCGGAGGTACTTCGCTCGACATAAAAGAGAATAATGAGTTCCTGGTCGAATCTGTAGAGATAGAACGGTTAGGCGATGCGTAACGTAAAATTGACTGTTCAGTACGACGGCACTCACTACGCCGGATGGCAGACGCAGAAGAACGCCAAGACCGTCCAGGAAGTGATAGAGAAGGCGCTTCGGAAGATCACCGGTGAAAAGGTCAACCTGACGGGATCCGGCAGGACCGACTCCGGTGTCCATGCAAGAGCGCAGGTAGCGAATTTCAGGACTCGTTCCGCCCTCCCTTTAAAGAATATCCAGATGGCGCTTAACTCGATACTGCCGAAAGATATAGTGATCTCCGGGGCAGAAGAGGCGGGACCCAAATTCAGCGCCCAGCACAGCGCGAAGTCCAAGGTATACCGTTATACTATCGCGAACGGCGACTTCGTCGACCCTTTCATCCGCAGGTTCGCCGCAAAATGTTTTTATAAGCTAGACATGGGCGCAATGAAGAGGGCAGCATCGGTCCTATGCGGAAAGCATGATTTCAGGTCTTTCCAGGCAAAGGATGTCATTGAGAGGGGTTCCGTCAGGACGATAAAAAAGATTACGATTGAAAAAGACGGATATTTGATATATATTGATATCGAAGCGAACGGCTTTCTGTATAACATGGCAAGGAATATTGCCGGTACTCTTATAGAAGTTGCCAGGGGCAAGATCCCGGAAGACAGAGTAAAAGATATTCTATTAAAGAAGGACAGGCGGTTAAGCGGTCCCACCGCGCCTGCGCAGGGTCTCTGCCTGATGAAAGTAAAGTATTAAAAAAGGGGGCTATGTATGCTTTTAAAGGAAGCTATGATGGTTTTTATATGTCTCAGCCTTGGTTATGCGGTATGCGTCCTGGCGGAGAAGCAGAAGAAGCTCATGAGGACCATTGGTTTTACTATAGGCATTTCCATAATTACCCTGACGCTGCTGTACGGGCTCGTGTCGAGCGACCTGGCCAGTTCCAGATGCATGGGCATGAAGAACCGCCCTTTCATGGCGCACCGCGGCATGCCGTCAAAATAATATAGGAATTGAGTAATAAGATTGAAGACGAAATATAGCACGATACTGTTCGATCTCGGTAATACGCTCATAAGGTTCGACCACAATATAGCCGTAAAGAAGCTGTTTTCGCGGTTCGGCATAGACCCCAAGACGACATATGACCTTTTTTTTGATTCGCGCATCACGCGCCTGTTCGAGAAGGGCATGATCCTGCCGGATGAGTTCCATAAAAGAGCGACAGGCCTTTTGGGCATAGATATCGCATACGATGAGTTTGCGGATATATGGAACGATATATTCTGGGAAGATACGGGATCCTGCGCGCTTGCGAGGGAGCTTAAGAAAGAATACAGGCTTTTCCTTCTTTCAAATGTAAATAAGGTCCATTTCGAATATATCCAGTCCAAATTCGATATAATCAGCATCTTCGATGAGCTGATATTGTCATATAAGGTCGGCGTAATGAAGCCGGAGCCGGCCATATTTGAATATGCCATAAAGCAGTCCGGCGGCGACAAGACGAAGGTCATCTATATAGACGACCGGGAAGACCTCATCAGGGAGGCTACCTCTATGGGTATTGAATCGATAAGGTATGAGAGCTCCGGCAAGCTGAAAGAAGACCTTGCGGCACGGGGCGTGCTGAAGAGCGCAGCATAAAAATATTTTATTTGACAATATCGGACAGGTATGTTACCATATTGAACTTTACGGAAAAAGGTAAAACTATGAAAACTTATATAGCAAAAGAAAAAGACATAAAAAAGGGCTGGTACATCGTAGATGCCAAGGACCAGATCCTGGGCAGGCTGTCTGCCAAAGTGGCATCGGTACTGATGGGTAAAGATAAAGTCATATATTCGCCGCATCAGGACGTTGGGGACGAAGTGATCGTCGTCAACGCCAGCCAGGTGAAGTTTACCGGGAAAAAGGGCTTACAGAAGATATATAAAAGGTATTCGGCATATCCGGGCGGCCTCAATACGGAGACCCTTGATGAGGTCATGAAGAAGAAGCCCGAATTTGTCATTATGCACGCGGTGAAAGGGATGCTTCCGAAGAACAAGCTTGGTGCTAAGTTGCTTAAGAAGCTGAGGGTGTATGCAGGCGCGACTCATCCCCATGTGTCCCAGAAACCTAAAGAAATGAAAGTAGCATAAGGAGTTAAGAATAGAATGGCAGATACAATACAGTATATGAGCACAGGCAGGCGTAAAAACTCTGTAGCCCGCGTCAGGATGATAGCCGGAGATGGAAAGATCGTAGTCAATAAAAAGCCTTTCGAGGTATTCTTTCCCCGCGAAGTCCACCGTCTTATCATATTGCAGCCTATGGAACTTATAGCCGCAAAGCTTACAGTCAAGTATAACATATTGGCGACGGTCCATGGCGGCGGTAACAGCGGCCAGGCGGGAGCGATGAGGCAGGGTATTGCCAGGACATTGGTCAAGATAGATTCA
This sequence comes from Candidatus Omnitrophota bacterium, assembly GCA_041667225.1. Taxonomy (GTDB): domain Bacteria; phylum Omnitrophota; class Gorgyraeia; order 2-01-FULL-45-10; family 2-01-FULL-45-10; genus JBAYFK01. The sequence goes on along the minus strand of JBAYFK010000100.1, from coordinate 2,803 downwards.
TCTCTTAAGGATGCTGTGAAAAAAGCCGGTTTTCTTACCCGCGATTCCAGGATGAGGGAACGCAAAAAATACGGGAGAAAGAGAGCCAGAAGGAGATTCCAGTTCACTAAGAGGTAATTCTCACCACGGTTGGTGGGGAACAAAAAAATTCCGACGGTATAGTAAAAACCTATCTGGTCAACTCCGACGATGATTTTAGTTGACAGGGTAGGTTTTTTACTTTAATATAGAACTTTAATATTTATCGTTTCTCGACGAAGAAGGGGAGCCAAGACAGATGATCAAAATAGGCGTTGTTGGTGCGACAGGATATGCGGGAGAAGAGCTGATAAAGATCTTGCTGCGGCATCCGGGCGTTAAGATAACGGATGTTTCACGCTATTCCGCGGATAAGGAAGAATCCATATCGGATATATTCCCGGCCTTCAAGGGCAGAATAGACCTTCCGTGTAAAAAGATCGACGCCGAACGCATTTCAAAGAACGCGGACCTCGTATTTCTTGCGCTGCCTCACAAGGCATCGATGGACGTAGCGCCGGAATTTTTAAAAGCGGGCAAGATGGTTGTGGACCTTAGCGCCGACTACAGATTATCGGCAGAAGACTATAAGACCTGGTATGGCGTCGACCACAGAGATAAAGGGAATATACCCGTCGCGGTCTACGGCATGCCGGAGCTGTATTCAGCATCGATCAAGAACGCGAAACTTTTGTCGAATCCCGGCTGTTATCCGACCAGCATCATACTCGGCATTGCGCCTGTATTGAGATCGAAGGCTATCGATCCGGCTCATATTATAGCGGACTCAAAGAGCGGTGCGTCAGGCGCAGGCAGAAAGGCGGACGTCGCCCTTTCATTCTGCGAGGTTAATGAGAACCTTAAGGCTTATAAAGTCAATGAACATCAGCATAAGGGTGAGATAAATAAGATACTGTCCGAAATTTCCGGAGTTTCCGTAGACGCGGTATTCACGCCCCACCTTATCCCTATGAATAGAGGGATACTTTCAACGATATATCTGAGATTGAAAGAGAAGATGGATACGGCAGCGGTTCTCGGGATCTATAATGAATTCTATAAAGGAAAACCCTTTGTAAGGATATTTAAAGAGGGAGTTCTTCCCCAGATAAGAGGCGTCGTCAATACCAACTATTGCGATATAGGCTTGAAAGTCACGGGCAGCACGCTTGTAGTCATATCCTGTATAGATAATCTCCTGAAGGGAGCGGCAGGGCAAGCTGTGCAGAACATGAATATCATGTGCGCCTTCAACGAAACCGACGGCCTGCTTTAACGGTAGATTGTAACGAAAGGGTATAAAAGTGATATTGGTCAAAGGCGGAGTCACGACTGCAATCGGTTTTCATGCAAGCGGCGTAAAGGCCGGGATAAAGAAATCCGGGAATAAGGACCTGGCTCTTCTCTATTCAGAGGTGCCGGCTATCGCAGCAGCGTCTTTTACTAAGAACAGGTTCCAGGCTTCGCCGGTCAAGATAAGCAAGATCCATCTAAAGAATAAACTACATCAAGCCATAGTGGTCAATAGCGGGAACGCGAATTGCGCGAACGGCAAAAAGGGCGATAAAGACGCTCTATTGATGGCAAGCGTGACGGCGGCCGCTCTTGGACTGGATAAAAAAGAAGTGCTTGTGGCGTCGACAGGTATAATCGGCAAATATCTGCCTGTAAATAAGATCAAAAATAATATTCCGGCTCTTCTTAGAGGGCTGTCGAAGGACGGCGTTGGTTTCGCACAGTCTATAATGACGACGGATACCAGGAAGAAAGAACTGGCTGTAAAGATAAAATTGGGGCGCTCCACGGTGACTATCGGCGGCGCATGTAAAGGTGTCGGCATGTTGCATCCTGACATGTTGCTGGAACGGCATGCCACCATGCTATGTTTTATCACGACGGATTGTTCGATCTCGAGAAAGTTGTTGAACGACTCTCTTGGTGAGGCGATCGAAGATTCTTTCAATATGGTCTCCGTTGACGGCGACATGAGCACCAACGACTCATGTTTCGTTCTAGCGAACGGACTTGCCGGCAATAAGAAGATCGTCAGCAAGGGTAAGGACTATAAGATATTTACAGAGGCTTTGAAGTATTTGGCAAAAGAACTTGCAAAGATGCTTGCTGAAGACGGCGAGGGTGCGACGAAATTCATCGAAATTAAGGTAAAGGGAGCCGGGAACGCCGCCGAAGCTAAGTCTGTAGCAAGGAAGGTGTCGACCTCTAACCTCCTTAAGTGCGCGATATTCGGCGGTGATCCTAACTGGGGAAGAGTAGCGGCCGCTGCCGGCGCAAGCGGTGTAGATTTTGATCCCGACAAGACCGATATATATTTAGGCGATGTACTGGTCCTTTCGAACGGCGCGTCCGTAAAAGGACACGACACCAAAAGAACAGCAAAGTATTTCCGCCAAAAAGAGGTGCATATTACGCTGAACCTAAAGGCGGGTAAGGCTGAGGCCCGGGCCTGGACATGCGATTTCTCCAAAGAATATGTGGAGATAAACTCGGAGTATTCTACGTGAAAGAAGCCATTAGAAAGAGCGAAGTGCTGATAGAGGCTCTTCCTTATATAAAGAAGTTCTTCGAAAAGGTCGTCGTCATTAAGTACGGCGGCGCGGCCGTTGATGAAAAGGGCATAGAGAAGAGTGTCCTTGACGATATAATATTCATGAATTATGCAGGCATGAGGCCGATCATAGTCCATGGCGGCGGCCCTCTGATATCGCGCATGATGAAGAAGGCGGGATTAGAGCCGAAATTCATCGGCGGCAGACGGGTGACCGAC
>JBAYFK010000099.1:0-6485 GCA_041667225.1 Candidatus Omnitrophota bacterium | reverse complement strand
GGACGGCTCTTTTGTGATCGCATGCGCAAGCTCTATGAGGTTATCCGTAGTATCGCCCAACGCCGACACGACAACGACTACGTCATACCCCTGCTTCTTCGTATTGACGACGCGCCTGGCGACATTCTGTATCCTCCCGACGTCCGCGACGCTCGTCCCTCCGTATTTCTGCACCACTATCCCTTTTGACATCTTCTATCACGCCCTTCTCATTTTTTTGCTGATCCACTTACGTATCTCTACCATCATCGATAACGCAAGCGCCACCAGCACAAGGTCAATGCCCACTAAAACCCAGTTCTTATCCCTGTAAAACCTCCCGAATTGCCACCCCAGCGCACCGATCGTCGTAACGAGCATGAATATCGCCGGGACGAGCGTAAACTTAGTATGCTTCTTCCTGTTCAAGAGCCATATCGATATGACCACCAGCGTAAGCGCCGCTAACAGCTGATTGGCCGCTCCGAAAAGAGGCCATACGTCTTTCCAGTCGCACATGAGAGCGAGACAGCCTCCGGCCGCAACAATTACGAGCGCCGCAAAATATTTATTGATAGGCCCAAAGAGCCCCTGCAATACATATCTTGCCGTCCTGACAGCGGCGTCAAGCGCAGCAAGTATAAAAATATTCAGCGCTACTATAGCAATGAACGAACCGTGTTTTCCGAAGATGTGCCTGGTAATATACCCGAATCCTTCACCGAACGCATTCACCGGACCGCCCTTGGCGACCGATACCTGCAAATGAGAAAAACTTTGAAAACCGCCGGCCACAACCGCAATCGCAAGAAGAGCGGCTATAGCTTCCGCGATCATGGCCCCATAGCCGATCTTCTTTATATTGCTCTCGCCCGGAAGCTCCTTCGAAACCGCTTTCGATGAACCAAGCGAATGAGATCCGGATATCGCGCCGCCGGCTACAGTAACGAATAACATGGGCCACAATAGGCCTTCGGACGATTCCCACCCGATGTAGGCGGGAGTTGTAAAATCAGGCCTCGATGTAATTATGCCGATCACGCCTGCAGCTATCCCTAAAAACATCAGATAGCCTGATAGCGTCTTATAGGACCCTGTAAGCATACCGGCCAGGATCGCTACGGGTATAAACCCGAGCGACAACAATGCAGCTTTCGGCTCCACGATGAATGTCTGTTTGAAAAAATAAACAGAAACTGCAATAGTGACAATGAGCGCCAGAAGTACGAAACAGGAAAATATTGTCCTTGCCCGCTTTGATATGGTTTCTTCCGATATATCAGCTACGCTCTTACCATCGTTCTTTGCCGAAACCATGAGCGAGCCCATATCGTGTATGCCGCCGATAAATATCGTCCCCAATATGACAAATATCGTAACCGGCGCCCAGCCCCACAAGCTCACCGCTATGACCGGTCCGATTATCGGCCCTGCCCCGGCTATAGATGAAAAATGATCCCCGAAAACGGCTAACCAGTGTCCTGCGCGGGCGGCCGCAGGCTTGACTGGGCCAATTCCCAGGAATCTCTCGAACGTCGCCGCGTATATACGGTAAGCCAGCCATAATACCAAAACGCAAAGAGCAAAAAATATCAATGAGTTCATTCTATTTCTTCATGAATGCTTCGGTAAGCGCCGGGCCGCTTTTATATCTAATGCCGCTCAGCTTAGCGTTATTCTCATTAAAAGCATCGTAGCCGTTATGCTGTATTCCCGACCCGGCCATGACGAAAGGCACGGGATCGGATGCATGCGTTCTCAACACTACGGGCGTCGCGTGGTCGGGCAGGACCATGATGCGGTAATCTTTCGTATCCTTCAAATAATGCCACACCGCGCCTACGACGTATTTATCGAAATTCTCTATTGCCTTGATCTTCTCCCTCATATCGCCGTTATGCCCGGCTTCGTCGGGAGACTCTACGTGCACAAATACAAAATCTTTATTCTTGAGAGCGCTTACCGCATATTCACCCTTGCCCTGGTAGTTGGTATCGTAATATCCGGTTGCTCCCGGCACCGTTACTATGTCCAGCCCTACAAGCCTGCCTATTCCGTTAACAAGGTCAACGGCCGATATCACGGATCCGGTTATGCCGTAAGCGCCTTTGAAGCTCGGCAAGTTCGGATTGGTGCCCTGCCCCCAGAGCCATATCATATTTGCGGGATTCTCGCCCAGGTCCACCCTTACTTTATTTATATCGTGTTTCTCGAGAAGCTCTCTGGCATCCTGCATCAGCCCTATCAAAAAGTCGGCGCTGTGTCCTCTCGGAATATTTTTCGAAATGCTCTTCCCCGTAATATCATGAGGCGGAACGCAAGCGGTCTTTATAAGGTCGTCGGACTCTGCCTGCGATTTTGTCTTTATTACAGTCAGGTGCCTGTAACTCTTGCCGTGATAGAATTTAATCCTCTCCGACCCGAGCTTGTCATTCAGGAACTTGAGCAGTATCGTCGACTCTTTGTCCGTAATATGCCCGGCGCTATAATCGGCCAGCGTATCGCTATTCGCCGTTACAAGGTTGCAGCGGAACGCTACTTCGTTCTCATCAATATCTATACCGAGGTTCGCAGCTTCAAGCGGGCCTCTTCCGGTATAATAAACTTTAGGGTCGTACCCGAGCACCGCGAGATTAGCAACATCGCTTGCCGCTTTCATTCCGCGGGGTATCGTTTTGGCAAGGCCTATGGCGCCGGCCTTCGTTATCTCGTTAATGTTCGGTATCTTCGCTACATCCAGAGGCGTCTTGTCGCTAAGCTCAGGTATGGGCCGATCGCTCATACCATCTCCGAGCAATATGGCGTATTTCATAGCCCCATCTCCTTCAATATAAGATCGAGTTTCGGTTCCACAACCTTAGGCGCTTTCACGCTCGCTATGGCCCTGTCCGGATCTTTCAAGCCATGGCCGGTGAGGATACATACTATGCGTATCGGCTTCGGGCCCGGTTTGAAATATCCGCGCTTTGCCAGCTTCAATATACCGGCAACGCTCGCAGCGCTTGCAGGTTCCACAAAAACGCCTTCGGTAGAAGCCAGGAGTTTATAAGCCGCAAGGATCTCGTCGTCGGACACCATATCTATAAGCCCGAGCGACTCATCACGCGCGGCTTCGGCATACTTCCAGCTCGCCGGATTGCCTATTTTGATAGCCGTCGCTATGGTCTTGGGATCTTTTACAGGATGGCCAAGCACTATCGGAGCCGCCCCCTCCGCCTGAAAACCGATCATCTTCGGGAGGGCCTTGATCCGGCCTATTTCTTTATATTGTTTGTAACCTTTCCAGTAAGCGGTGATATTCCCGGCATTGCCTACAGGAATGGCGTGATAATCCGGGGCTTCTCCAAGCCAATCGCATATTTCGAACGAGCCCGTCTTCTGCCCTTCTATCCTATAGGGGTTCAGTGAGTTCACAAGAGTTATCGGATATTTTGAAGTTATATCTTTTACCAGTTCCAGCGCATCGTCGAAATTTCCTTTAACCGCCAGCACAACTGCGCCGTGAATAAGGGCCTGTGAAAGCTTCCCGAGCGCTATCGCTCCTTCAGGTATAAGGACGACGCACTTAAGTCCCGCCTTGGTCGCGTAAGCGGCCGCCGACGCGGAGGTATTCCCCGTCGAGGCACACATGACCACCTTCGACCCTTCCTCCAGCGCTTTCGATATCGCGAGCGTCATGCCCCTGTCCTTGAACGAGCCTGTCGGATTGAGTCCTTCATATTTCAGGTATACCTCGACATTCTCGCCGATGAGAGCGCCTATACGGCGGGCGCGGATGAGCGGAGTATTCCCCTCGTTAAGGGTCACGACCGGCGTCTTGTCGGTCACCGGTAAAAATTTTCTATATTCCTCTATCAAACCTTTCCACATATTAACCTTCTATCCTTATCCGCATGGAGCGTTTTTTAATGACGCTGAGGGCGTCTATCTCTTTCAGCGCCTTTGCCATGTCACGCTCGAGAGCCTCATGCGTAGTCATGATGACCGGTATGATCTTCGAAGCGCTCTTCTCTTCCTGCATTACGGTAGCGATACTGATCCCGTACTTGCCGAATATCCCGGAGATCTTGGCCAGGACTCCCGGCTTGTCTATGGTCGAAATACGGACGTAGTATCTCGTCCTCACTTCATCCATAGGTTTTATGCGCTTCACATCTTTCTTTACTGATAAATTATTAGCCTGGCGCGAAGTCGGGCACGGGCACCCTTTTGCGGACTTCGCGATCGCAATAATATCGCTCACGACAGCGCTCGAAGTAGGCATAGCCCCGGCTCCCCGTCCATAAAATAATTCTTCGCCGACGAGATCGCCTTTCAAAAAGATCGCATTATAAACGCCGTTCACGTTCGCCAGCTGGTGCGTATTAGGTATCAGGGTCGGATGCACTCTCAGCTCCAGTGAATCGCCGCTCCTCTTGGCGACCGCAAGCAGCTTTATCACATACCCGTGCTCCATACAGTACTTTATATCGACCGGCTCTATAGACGATATGCCTTCCGTATATATGTCTTTGGGTTTGATCTCTACGCCAAAACCGAGCAGCGCGAGGATCGACAATTTATGGCAAGAATCGATACCGTCAATATCGAGTGAAGGGTTCCTTTCGGCATACCCCTTTTCCTGCGCGAGCGAAAGCGCTTCTTCAAAGCTGCTCCCGTCCTGCGCCATCTTCGATAATATGAAATTGCTCGTCCCGTTTATTATGCCGTATATCAGGTCCATCCTGTCCGCGACGAAGCCCTCTTTCAGAGCCCTGATGATCGGTATGCCGCCTCCCACGCTCGCTTCGAATCCCACGGACAATCCAAGGCTGTTGGATAGGCTGAATATCTCCGCTGCGCACTCTGAGATGAGCGCCTTATTGGCGGTCACCACGTGCTTGCCGTGCCTCAGAGCTTCGAGCACTATATCTTTAGCCGGGTGTATACCTCCGACGAGTTCTACAACTATATCTATATCCGGAGCGTACAGGATATCCCCGAACGACTTGGTCAATAGCTTCTTGCTGATCTTGACAGGCCTTTTAGTCTTGAGATCCTTATCGCATACTCTTGCAAGAACGACATCTACGCCGCTCTTGTCCCTGAGGAACGACCTTCTCGAGAGAAGAGCCTTCACTACTCCGCAGCCTATAGTGCCGAAACCTACGACCCCTACTCTTATCTTTTTCATATGTTTCCCTGTTATTTTATATGGTCGGGGCGGGCGGATTCGAACCGCCGACCCCTTGCACCCCAAGCAAGTGCGCTAGCCGTCTGCGCTACGCCCCGATCATTTAAAAAGTCTCTTCCTTTTTTGGCGCGCGGGTCATGAGATCATGCACCGCGCTTTTCGGATCCTTGTTCTCGTAAATGACTTTGTATATCTCAGAAGTTATCGGCATCTCTACGCCGTATTTCTTTGCAAGTTCGAATGCCGACTTCGTGGTCGCGACACCCTCCACGACCATCTCGGTCTCTTTCAGCACGTCTTTCAGTTCCTTACCTTTGCCTATTTGCTCGCCGAGCCACCTGTTCCTGCTGTGCGCGCTTACGCAGGTAGTCGTGAGGTCGCCCAGTCCGCTGAGGCCGTAGAACGTCTCTTTTTTGGCGCCCATCGCTACCCCGAGCCTCACTATTTCAGCCAGCCCTCTCGTCAGGAGCGCAGCTTTAGCGTTCGTCCCGAAACCGAGAGCGTCCGAAGCGCCGGCAGCTATAGCGATAATATTCTTAAGGGAACCGCCTATCTCCACACCGAGAGTATCGTCGTTCGTGTAAACCCTGAAACGGTCGGTGAAGAATACATCCTGCACATCTTTTGCAAGAGCCGGATCACTGGATGATGCAACGATAGTGGTCGGAACTCCGTTAGCGACTTCATGCGCTATGGTGGGGCCGGAAAGAACCACCAGGCGGACATTCCCCAATATCTCCGTTATGATCTCGGATATGCGTTTTAATGTGTTATTCTCTATACCCTTCGTTACGCTTACGAATACCTTCCCTTCGATATCGCACGAGCCTATCTTCGCCAGGATGCTCCTCATGAACTGCGAGGGTATCGCAAGCACAACGAGCTCTTTCCCGCGAAGCGCCTCGTCCATAGATGCGGTAAAATGGACTTCCTTGGGTATCTTTATACCGGGCAGGAACTTTACGTTCTCTCCCTTACCCTTCAATGTCTCGATATAATCCGGAAAAGCGCCCCAGATAGTGACATTATAGCCTTTATTGGATAAGAGGATCGCAAGCGTCGTCCCCCATCCGCCGTCACCAATTACGCTTATATTCTGTATCTTGCTCATAGTGTTGCTCTTATATAATTAATATATCTATAAAGGGGATAATATAACATATAGCCTAATATAATGTCAATACTTACAGCGCCTCCCCGTCTCCCGCCACGCGTAGGCGGTTACTTTTGCGGCCATCTTCCGCTTGTCGCAAATTTAGATTAGGCATCTAAATTTGCTGTTGTAAAATTTACGATGGAAAAGCCTATATCGCCCCAATGTATCGTAAATTTT
>JBAYFK010000098.1:0-6506 GCA_041667225.1 Candidatus Omnitrophota bacterium | reverse complement strand
GGTAAGATGAGGATGAATTTTATAAGGATCCTCCCGGGGGATACGGTGATATTGGAACTTTCACCTTACGATCTTACGCGGGGAAGGATAATCCGCAGGGAAAAATAAATCTATATGAAAATAAGAGCAAGCATTAAAAAAATATGTGCCAAATGTAAAATAGTACGCCGTAAGGGCAAACTTTTGGTGATCTGCGCAAACCCCAAACATAAACAGAGACAAGGGTAAGCGTTTTTAATCGATTTTAATCAAGTAATAACGAGGAGGATACGGTGCCGAGGATAGTTGGCGTTGACATTCCAAAGGAAAAAAGGATCGAGCTGTCTTTGACCTATGTATATGGAATAGGCAGGACGCTGTCGAATAGGATATTGAAGGTCGCTAACATAAGCCCTGACAAGCGGGCGAAGGACCTTACTGAAGAAGAGGTGGCAAGGCTTTCATCTATCATACAGAAAGATTTCAAGGTAGAAGGAGATCTTCGCCGTGAAATATCGGCCAACATCAAGAGGCTGATAGATATCGGCGCATATAGAGGTTTAAGGCATAGGAAGGGTTTGCCGGTCCGTGGACAGAGAACAAAGACAAATGCCAGGACCAGAAAAGGTCCTAGGAAAACTGTAGGTATCGTAAGACAAAAAGTAGAAAGGGCAGCACCCGGTGGAGCAGAAAAAAAGTAAATTCAAAAAAGGTAAAAAGGCTACTAAAGCCCCGTCAAGCGGCATAGTTCATATATTGGCAAGCTTTAACAATACCATAGTTACTATCGCTGACAGGGAAGGCAACACGGTTACCTGGGCTTCCACGGGAAGTTCGGGATTTAAAGGTTCCAAGAAATCTACCCCGTTTGCGGCGGGCGTAGCCGCAGAAAATGCCGCCAAGAAGGCGCTGGAGCGCGGCGTTAAAGAAGTTGAAGTATTCGTAAAAGGCCCGGGCGCAGGCAGGGAATCAGCTATCAGGTCGATACAGGCCGCGGGACTTACAATAAGAGCTATAAAGGATGTGACTCCCATACCGCACAACGGTTGCCGTCCGCAGAAGCGAAGGAGAGTGTAATGGCAAGATATACAGATTCATCCTGCAGGCTTTGCAGGAGAGAGATGCAAAAACTATTCCTTAAAGGGGCAAAATGCACCATGGAGAAGTGCCCTGTATCGAGAAGGGCATTTCCGCCCGGACAGCATGGCGCGAACCAGATAAGGAAGAAAGTTTCCAACTACGGCGTGCAGCTAAGAGAAAAACAGAAAGTGAAGAGAATATACGGGGTATTGGAAAAACAGTTCAGACACTACTTCAGGATGGCGGAACGCGCAAAAGGCGTAACCGGTATCACCCTGTTGCAGCTGCTCGAAAGACGGCTCGATAATGTTATATTCAGGATGAATTTGGCCAGTTCGAGACAGGAAGCAAGACAGGCCGTGCAGCACGGGCTTGTATATGTGAATTCCAAAAGAGTAGACATACCAGCCTTCACGGTGAAATTGGGCGACGAGGTATCTCTTAAAGCCAAAAAAGAACCGATGACCAAAAGAGTGAAAGAGAACCTGGAAACGTTCAAGGACAGGGCCGTTCCCAAATGGCTCGCGCCCGTTCCGAATGAATTCAAAGCCAAGGTCGTGGCAATACCTACGAAAGAAGACGTGGGCTTCCCGATACAAGAACAGCTGATCGTAGAGTTGTATTCGAAATAAAAAAAGAGCTAAGTGATTGCATATCATGCAGCATAATTCAGAGGAGATGATATATGGGTATAAGTATGAAAAACTTCGAGATGCCTAAAAGGCTTATGCTGGACGAAGGCACTGCCACACCTACTTACGGAAAGTTCGTCGCCGAACCTTTCGAAAGAGGCTACGGCATGACTATCGGCAATGCCCTTAGGCGCGTTCTGATCTCGTCGATCGAGGGTACCGCGGTCACCAGCGTAAAGATCGACGGCGTACATCATGAATTCTCTACCATTAAAGGCGTCGTTGAAGACGTTCCTCAGATCATCATGAACATAAAGAAGCTTGTGCTGAGGTCTCATTTCAAAACCCCGAAGCCGATGTTCATAGAGGTGACTAAAAAGGGAGAGATAACAGCCAAAGATATAAAGGCTGACGAGACCGTTGAGATATTGAACCCGGATCTTCACATCGCCACGCTCACAAAAGACGGAAAATTCGCCATGGAGATGGAAGTTGCGCGCGGCAGGGGATACGTACCGTCGGACAGGAACAAGAGAGAAGGGCAGCCGATAGGTGTTATCGCGATCGATTCAATATTCACGCCTGTCACGAAAGTGAACTTCTATGTTGAGAACACAAGGGTTGGCCAGATAACCGACTATGATAAGTTGATACTTGAAGTATCGACAAACAGCTCTATCGAGCCGAAGGAAGCGCTTCTTTACGCGTCCAATATATTCCAGAGGCATCTCGATATATTTGTGGGATTCGGGAAGCTTCCGGAGGAGGAAGAAGGGCCCGAAGAGACGGAAGAACAGCGCCAGATGAAGGAAAAACTTAAAGTTCCCATCTCTGAACTGGAACTTTCCGTAAGGAGCTCGAACTGCCTTAAAGAGGCGAAGATCAAAACTATCGGGGACCTGGTCAGGAAGACAGAGCTTGAGATGTTGAAGTACAGGAATTTCGGCAAAAAATCTCTCGCTGAAATAAATAATGTACTTACCGATATGGGATTGTCGCTCGGGATGAAGATGGCGGACGAGAAAAAAGAGAAAGTAGAGTCGGAGTAATATGAGACACGCAAAAAGACGCACAAAACTTGGCAAGATGCCGAGCCATAAAAAAGCTATGATGCGTAATATGGCGAAGAGCTTATTAAAATATCAGAAGATAGAGACGACGTTGCGCCGCGCTAAAGAAGTAAGGCGCCTGACCGAACATCTTATAACGATAGCAAAAGAGAACACCCTTGCCGCCAGGAGAAGGGCGTTTGCCGTCCTGTATGACAGGACCCTGGTATCTAAGCTGTTCAATGAGATCGCTCCGCTTTTTAAATCTCGCACAAGCGGCTATACAAGGATCATCCCGGCAGGTTTCAGGCGCGGAGATGCTGCAAGCATGGCCATAATAGAGTTGACGGAAAAGAATATAGTCGTCAAAGCAGCGAAAAAGAAGAAAGCTAAGGAAGGGGAGAAGGCGGAAGATGCGAAGACTGAGAAGTCGAAAGCAGCCGCTCATGAACCTAAGGCTCACAAGGATAAAGCTGCTAAGGACGAGAGCGCGGCTAAAGGCGCAGAGGTTGAAGAAGTAAAACCCAAGGCCGTACACAAAGCTAAAGCGCACATAGAAGAAGGAAAGAGAGCCGAGAAGGCAAAACAGGAAGATAAGAAGATCGACGACAAGAAGAAATTCTTGAAGAATCTAAGAGGGTTTTTCCACAGAAAGTCGGATATGTAGTCTTCCTGCTCCATCGGACACTGAACGAAGCGAAATGCCCCTTAATCTAAGAACGATAGGTTAAGGGGCATTTTACGTAAATCCGGAGTCATTTTTCCGACGATGGATTTTACTTGAGATTTAATTGTTTTATAATATAATATAAGCACAATTAGGAGATTATCGTATATATGAGATTATCAAATAGGGTCAGTTCAATAAGTTCATCTGTAACGCTTGACATTACCTCAAAAGCCAAAAGGATGGCAAAAGAGGGGATAGACGTTGTAGGGTTCGGGGCCGGAGAGCCTGATCATGATACGCCCGAGCATATAAAAGCTGAGGCTGTCAAAGCGATAAAGGAAGGCTTTACGAAGTACACGCCTTCAAGCGGAACTCTTGAACTCAGAGAAGCGATCTCGGCGAAGTTCGAGAAGGACAATTCGATCAAATATTCGCCTGCCCAGATCGTCGTATCTTCGGGCGCGAAACATTCTTTGAACAACATATTTCAGGCGATCTGCGAGGCCGGGGACGAGGTTATCGTACCAGCGCCTTACTGGCTCAGCTATCCCGAAATGATAAAGATGGCTGAGGCAAAACCGGTCTGCGTAGAGACCTCTCAGGCAGACCATTTCAGGGTCACAGAAAAAGACCTCGCTGCCAAGATCACACCGAAGACAAAAGCCCTGATACTCAACAGCCCGTCGAATCCGACAGGATCTATATACGGCCTTGACGGACTCAAGATGATAGCCAGGCTCGCAGTAAAACACAAATTTTTTGTGATAAGCGACGAGATATATGAAAAACTCATTTATGACAATAAGAAGCACGTCTCCATAGCATCGCTGGGCAAAGAGATATACGACCTCACGCTGACCGTTAACGGTGTGTCAAAAAGCTATGCTATGACCGGATGGCGCATAGGATATGCCGCAGGCCCGTCCGATGTGATGTCGGCGATATCGAACCTCCAGAGCCATGCCGCGTCTAATCCGACGTCCATCAGCCAGAAAGCTGCTATAGCAGCGCTCACAGGAGATCAGAAGTGTGTAAATGACATGCGCATGGAATTCCAGAAGAGACGCGACCTGATGGTAGAGATGCTGTCGTCTATTAAAGGCATGTCGTGCATAAAGCCCGAAGGGGCCTTTTACGTGTTTTGCGACATATCCAAGCTCAATATGGGTTCGATCAAGATCGCTGAAAGGCTTTTGGATGAAGCCAAGGTTGCCGTAGTACCGGGAGCTCCTTTCGGGGCTGACAGCTTTATCCGGCTCAGTTTCGCGACCAGTATGGAAAAGATAAAAAAAGGTATCGACAGGATAGGAGAATGGGTGGCCAAGAATGGGTAAGACAATAGCGGAAAAGATACTATCGGCGCATTCCGGCAAATCGCTTAGGGCGGGCGATGTCGCGATCTGCGATGTTGATTTTTGTTTCGGACAGGATGGGACCAGCTCAATAATCATAGATAGTTTCAGAAAGCTGGGTATCGAGAAAGCATTCGACAAGACCAAATTCTGCATGGTGATAGACCATAGCGCCCCAAGCCCTAACATAGGGGTTTCGGAAATACATAAAAAGATGCGCACCTTTGCGAAACAGTTCGATCTCAGCATGTATGATATCGGATGCGGTGTATGCCACCAGCTTGTTCCGCAGAAAGGACATGTCACCTGCGGCGATCTTGTTCTCGGCGCAGATTCGCACACCTGCACATACGGAGCGATAAACGTATTCTCGACAGGTGTAGGGTCGACGGATCTTGCCATAACTCTTGCGAGCGGTAAGAACTGGTTCAGGGTCCCTGAAACTATGAAGGTCATTGTTAATGGAAAGCTGCCTAAAGGAGTATACTCAAAGGATATCATCCTGCATATTGCTAAAGATATAGGGTCTAACGGCGCAACGTATAAAGCCGTCGAATTTTACGGCGAGGCCATATCGAGTTTAAGCGTCGATGCGAGATTCACGATATCTAACATGGCGGTAGAGATAGGGGCAAAAATAGGCATAATGGAAGCGGACAAAAAAGTGCTGAAGTGGGTAGCTGATCATTCCACCAAAGTGCCGCATCCGGTCAAGGCCGACCCTGACGCTAAATACACTTGCGTCAAAGAATACGATATATCAAAACTATCGCCTCAGGTAGCGAAACCTCATACGGTTGATAATGTAAGCGGAGTTGAGGAGCTCTCCGATACGAAGGTAGACCAGGCATTCCTTGGTACTTGCACGAACGGCCGCCTCGAAGATCTAGAGATAGCAGCCAGCATACTGAAAGGTAACTCCGTAAACAAGGATGTGAAGTTCGTTGTAGCGCCCGCGTCCAAAGAGATATACCTTGAGGCCGTAAAAAAAGGGTTGATCGACATATTCGTCAAATCAGGCGCGATAGTCGTTGCTCCGGGATGCGGTCCTTGTGTAGGAACGCACAATGGCTGTCTTGCCGATGGCGAGATCGCCATCTCTACGGCAAACAGGAACTTCAAAGGCAGGATGGGTAACCCGAAAGGTTTCATTTATCTCGCCAGTCCCGCTACAGTAACCGCATCTGCCATTAAAGGCATGATCGCGGATCCGCGGGAATACAAAAGAAAACTCTAAATCCTAAGGTGGTTATATGCTAAAAGGTTTTGCGCGACGTTTAAAAGTTCAAGATGACATAAATACGGATTATGTAATATCGGGAAGGTATAAATTCAAGATACAGGACCCGAAAGAGCTGGCCAAGTACATATTTGAGGATATTGACCCGGAATTCGCAGCCCGTGTGAAGAAGGGCGATATACTTGTTGCGGGTAATAATTTCGGGTGCGGTTCATCACGCGAACAGGCTCCCCAGGCTCTTAAAGGGGCAGGCTTCCAGGCTGTCGTGGCGAAGAATTTTGCGCGCATATTCTACAGGAACGCTTTCAATATCGGCCTCCTGCTTGTTGAGTGCAATACGGACTTCATAGATGACGGCGATGAGGTAGAGCTCGATATCGAAAAATCGAAGTGTTTTAACGTAAGTAAAGGCCTCATGATCGATATCAAACAGGTCCCGCCGGTCATGCGCCGGCTGTTCGAGGACGGCGGCGTGATCGAACATTTTAAGAAAAATGGAGGTTT
>JBAYFK010000097.1:0-6525 GCA_041667225.1 Candidatus Omnitrophota bacterium | reverse complement strand
TGGATCTAAAGCACACAAAGGTTATCGAACCCGTTCTGGCGGCACCCGTATGGCTTACTATGCATTTCATCTTTGGGATGGGGCTCGTCACGCTTATACTCGGATCAATAACATTACTTTCTATCCTTGCGCATGAACTCGCGCATAAGAAGGCTCTGGAAAAGATGGGTGTCAAGAACACACGGCTCATTTTCTTCATGTACAAAAAGTTGATGCCATCTTTCGGGATCGAATATGATTCGAGCGAACTTGACAAATTTCCCGACTGGAAAAGACGAAAAGCCGTAGCTACTATCGCCGGGCCTGTGGCGAGCATCGTAACAGCCGCCGCCCTTATCGGGCTGGGTACTTGCTTTGACGGAGGGTTCGTTACAGCTTTTATGGGGTTCGCAGTTATTTCGAACATATTGATAGCGACTGTCGGTTCTTTGGCAGACTACGTCAGTCTCTACAGGCTGAAGAATGCTAAGACCCCAAGTGAAATGGCGTATGAACCGGCTGAGGGCGATAGGGCTGCTGCCGTATTCGACGACGACAAATGCCGCGCCTTAAGCGATCGTATCAAGGATGAACTGAAGCTTGAGCCGGATCTTCCGTTCACCAGCGAACAGCACCTGCTTTACGGCGGCCAATCATATGAGAAGAAGATCGATCGATGGGGTTCTGTCGTATGGGTGTTAAGCGGCGCGCTTCCTTTCGATCTTCATTTTATGCGTATAGGCCACCTATTCTATGTCGACGCAAAAAAATACAGGAAATTGAGCAAGGCCCTGCGCAGAGAATTGGGCAATAACGTCATCCTGGTGCGCGATCTGAAAAATAGCATGCTTGGGAAAGACAGTTTTAACAAATTCACAATGACCACGATCATCACCATGATAAACAGCGGCATTGAGGGTAAACACGCGATAGACGCGGGAGCGGGCGAGGGCATACTTTCATTGACTGCCGCAAAACTGGGCGCGAGATCGGTAGATCTGATCGAGAATAACGAGAGGGCAATATCTCAGGCAAGGATCAATTTTGAATTGAATGGATATAAAGAAGGCAGCTACTATCGGATCCATCAATCCGATCTGCGCGATCCTACCCGCATCGTTGATGAGCTTAAGAATGATATCAAAACACCGGCAGAAGGGGCTATTTTGTCGAATATCGGTTATTGGCATTACAGCGCTAATAATCGTCATAGTATCTCTCTGATCAAGGCTTTGGAAAATGTAGTCGATATCACGTTATTTGTAGGAGGCGGTTATGAGCTGAATACGAGAGCCGGACTGGTGGAGTGGACTGAAGAAGGAGAGTTGAGGCTGGGAGAAAGGCCTGCTCACAGGTCCGCGATCATACAGGATGCCAACCGCCTGGTCGATAGCGGATTCGATCTAACTCCTGACAGGGCGGCATATCTGGCCGATCGTACAGAGGTCGTAGCGTGGTCAGCATCAAAGAAGGGCACCGCTTCGTCCGTTGAAGAGGCAGAGCAGGGCGAGGGTAGAGGGACGAAAGCGGTTACCAGGCAGGATATTGTTTCGCTCGTAGCTTCGTCCGATAGCTTATGGGTAGGTTTCATGGATATGGCAAAGGCTGGGCTTAGAAATGCGGTTTGCGGAAGAGGCGCTATGGATGTCGTCATAGAAGAGGTTCTTGAAATAGTCGCCTCCGAGCTATCCCGAAAATACGATGGCAAAGTCTTTAAGATCGGCGGCGATGAGATCGGATTTGTCTTCCCGCCCTCTATGTCGCGCGACGATGTTCACAAAGCTCTTGTCGAGATACAGGTAGAGCTTCGCAATAGATTTTCAGATAAAAAGTTCCTGGACCAGTTGATCCACAGGATGAGAAATGAGGACGTTGATGCCGCGTCGATAGAAAGTTTTATAGACAGCTCATACGTTCCGTTCGAACCTGCCGGCTGTGTTCTTTTGAGAGGCATACAAAAAAGAATAGCCGCTGATAAGGATGAAGACCGGATCGAAAAAGCGGACACCCTCCTTACGGAGAATATGAAATATGCGGAGACGGCTCAAGGGTATGCAAAAGAGGAACAGGGCGGGCTTGCAGAACTTGTAAAGGTAATAGAAGATTTTTCCGAACCGAAAAAGACAGAAGTTTCGATACTCACTCCTGAAGAGGCGGACGCTTTAGAAAAGGCGCGTAAGACCATGGAGCCGCTCGGCATGGATATTGAAGAAGAGTATGCCGCTCTTACCAGGTCCAGTTTATGGGAAGCCGTGAACCTGGCCGCCATACAGGCAGACCCTGCCGTATATTTTGCAAGAGGCCCCCCGGATGCGTTCTATGTAATTCGAGCGTTGGGTAAAGGGCAGGTCCAGATCATAAAAATATCGTCGGAATATGTTGCGCTTAACAGGAGGACTCAAAGAGCTTTTAATAGAGTCCTCAAAGATTCGGGCCGTGAACCGCGCAAGCGCGATAGTGATACCATAAAATACTACGGTTTTAAATCCCCGCAGGATGCATCGCGCATATATGAAGATACGGGACATGAACGCGGTAACGATTGGATAAAGCTCCTCAGTCTCGGCATATATGAAACATTCACCCCATCCAGCTATATATTGACAGAACGGGAGATCCTTGCGGGTCTGAATCAGGCGTCACGCCGCCTCAACTCACATACCATTGTAAAGAATAATATGAAACTGAGTTTCAGGGCCGTTTTCGACGCCTCTACGGCAAATACTTACGATCTGCCTCCCGGCAGCAGGTGGAGCATTGCAGGGGTCCTTATGCCTCCGATAGAACAGCTTGATGAGACAAGGAATAGCGCGATAAGGTCAGGCGTGGGAAAAGAAGGTTATGTCGAAAAGAGGGATTCGAGTCTCGGAAAGACTTCTCCGGAGGTTAAGACGTACAAGAATAACGTAACAGCATGGCAGGATGTTCTTGAGGAGAATGAGCGCGCGCGCCAGGCAAGAGCGAGAAGGGCCAGAGAAGAGTTGATAGAGGCGGATAGAAAACTTAACGACAGCTTGACGGTCATCTTAGAACAGAATGGTATGACCGATATGATACCCAAAGAAGAAGAGCCGGAAGACCTGGAAGAGATGTCTCTTGAGTCTCGTAATAAAAGAAATCTTGATAGGGCGCTAAAGAACCTTAGCGATGACAGGAAGCAGGCGTTGAAGGAAAAGATAGAAGCTGCCATGGAGGCAGATGCCGACGTCGATGAGATGCTCGAATATATGGAAGAGACTTTCCCCGGTATTTATTATCAAGGGTATGGATTGGCGGATGTGGCTTCAGTCGTGGGAGGAGGCCGCGCTGCCGCTCTTGTTAATATCAATGAAACCGGGAGGGCGTTCATTGAAGACAGTAGTGTGAAAGGCGGCGCGATCTTGCGCAGCCAGGGGATCGCGGTCAACATGGTATTCAATCCACATGTCAATCAAAAGATGTACGGTACGTATTACAGGACGCTGTTCTACGATGTAGCAGCGTCCAGGAATATTATAAATCAGGACCAAAACCTGTCCCTGTTACGAAAACATCTTGGTAAGCAGCAGGATTTCCAGATCAAAAAAGATATGAGCGATCAGGACATAGAAAAACTGATGAAGCTGTTGCTGATGAGTGAAAGTCCGCTGCAAGGGCTTTTCCTGGGCTATCCTGCCAGGAGCGTCGCCATGTTAATGGAGCCGACAACACGAGCGAACGAAGGGTTCGGGCTAAATGATCTTGTGGAACAGGTTACAGGAAGAAAAGGCGCTTTGAAACCTTTTACAGGTTTCATAACGAGCGAAGAGGCGATAGATGAGTCCGTAGACTCAGCGATAGCATCATACAAGGGATGGGCTAGATGCGCCGATATGCTGCGCGCGATGAAGCATAGTTATGCCCGCGAAGATCCAGCGCCTGCGCTTAAACGCGCATTTGAAGAGAAGCTGGCAGAGCTTAAATCTCGTGTCGGTGAGAAAGGCTTCAATTTCCATGAGGAGTACGCTAAGCTTGTTGATACTACGATCAAAAGACTGTCTGACGCTCATGGGCTGACGGACTCGATCACTATCATAGCCATGGGCAGCTACGCAAGGCGCGGATGTCCGTACGGTACCGATCTCGATATATTCCTGCTCGAAAAAGAAGGGGCGGATCTTAAGACGGGGGATGTGGAGCTATTCATCCAGCAGGCAAAGAATATAACCGGTGTCGGATTCGATTATCCGGCCTATCCATATACGGTCGGCGGTACGCCGGTAGCGCACTTTCTGTCTCTATCAAAATACAAAAAGACTTTTCCGGAACCGGATCGCATATCCTTGCGATGTCTCCTGGATATGAGGTATGTCTCGGGTCCCAGGGAAGGTTTTACCGATATGAGAAAACTGTCCAAGAGGGCCGCAAAAAAGCTATATACAGAATATCTTGAAGACGACATTAGGGATCTCACTAAAAATGCCGAGAGTACTTTTGACCCGAACAATTTTGAGATCAAAACAGGGCGGAACGGTTCACGCACTATCAACATGGTGATCTGGCTTGGCCGGGAAAAACTTGGTATGGGTGAGTGGGATTGGGATAGGCCGGAAGCGGCCGCAGAGCTTCTGGATGAACTGGCAGAGAACGGATTCCTGTCGGAAGCAGAAGCCAGGGCGCTCAGCGATGCGAAGAACTTCCTTTTACGCTTAAGGACCGCGGTCAATATCGTATGGGAGAGACCGGGACACGCTGATGCTTATGAGGACGGGGACCTAAAGAACACCATAACAAAGGATGTGACAGGCGAAGTCGCCGACCTTATGGGGATGAGCGAAAAGGATTTGCGTTCCGAAATGATCAGACATAACAGGAATGTTCAGAATATAATGCGGGAATTTGTAAACTTTGAAGACGAGGAAGCGGCTTATGCCTTAGAAAACCGTACAATGCTTGACGAGGACGATTTTGACTTTGGTAAAGCAAAGGTCGAATTTGAGATACGCAATTCGAAGCAGCTGGTAGAAGACGGCGCTTTAAGGGTTATGGGTATAAGTCATGGTGATCTTAAGGAGATAAAAGAGTATCGTGAAGGGGAGTTGGATGAATACGCAAAGGCTTTCAGGGAAGGGCGTATATTTGCAGCGGTCGTGAACGGAGAGATAGCCGGATATATCCTTGTAAGCCGTAACGGTTCAAGCGATGTTGTTATAGAAGAACTCGTAGTATTGCCGGAATATCGAGACCAGGATATAGGGTCTGCTCTCATGGATAGTGCGATAGGAGCCTTTGCAGTCGATTCGCGCTTCGTATCGATAGCGCCGATAGGCGACGCCGGAAGATTCTATGAAAAGTATCTATTAAGACGCGCAGCTGCCGATACTGTTACTGAAGCGCGCACCTGGTGGCTCGAAACTGCTACGCCTGACAAGCCACGTCATATAAAAGTTAAAACTCACAGGCAGGCAGGAGATAAAGAACCTTCAGATGAAGTGGGAGGTGCGCAGGTTCCCGTGGAAGCTATGGAGTTGTATGGTACGGCGAAGGAAGCAGCGTCTTTGATAGTCGATATTTTGCGAAAGGGGTCTCCGACGGTCGTGATAGAGCCTGCGGCATCGCTCGATGAGGTATCTCCCGTGGCCGGTCTTTTCAGGAAAGCAGAACAGCGCGCCGGGAAGAAAGAGCACGAGATCACTGCGGAATCGTACCTCGCAGACAATAATTGGATGGCCAACTTGAGATCAGTGCTGGAAAAAGTGCTACCGGAGTTTGCTGCGGTAGGCAAAGATCCGAAAGATAGAGCTCGTATGTTGATACAGCTCGTTGCCGTGGATAGAACGGCAGCGGCTGTAGATGAGAAAGAGTTGCGTGAATTTATAGAGAAGTTCTTGATAGACGGTAATTATGCTGACGCGGCCTCTGCCGGGAATATCATCCAGAGGATCAAATTCTCACGCATGGATATGGGCCGGGTCAGGTATTCCAATCCGGCGATAGACCTTCTGCGGGATATCATGATGCTCGAAATAGACAGGTATGGCCGGGAAGACGGTTATCCTGATGACGAAGTACCTCAGGCTTTAGGTGAGATATATCTGCGCCTATTGAGGCAGTCTATAGCCAATTTTGACGCCCTTTCGTTAGAATCGAAGAAGTTCACGGGCGAGATATCGGATGTGCGCAGGGTATTGCGGGCGATATTCGAGGGGTATATATTGCAGACAAAGGCTATCGATTGGGAATCGATACGGGAATGGAAGCGCGCTAATGACGAAGTGTTGACGGCATTGTAGTTTGTAAGGGCCGCCGGAAGGTTACCGGGGTTTCTCACGTCGCCCTCGATAGCCCCGGCGGTCCTGTTGTTCGCCAATGTCGATAACCACAATTTTTTACGGGTCCTGTCACCCCCTCAACTTTTGCTTGGGCTACTACTCTCGGAAGCGTAACACTGACAGAGGACTCATAACTGCACCCCGAACACGCCCTTCGCAAAAGTCTCGGGAGTGCCACCCGTAAAAAATCAACCCATCCTCAGATGGCGGAACTTTTGCGGTCCATCTGGAGCGACTTTTAAAATTTACGATACAT